>JBBIMQ010000125.1:0-7924 GCA_037444345.1 Gemmatimonadota bacterium
GCTCCAGGACCTGCTCGCCGCCTACCCCGGCGCGGGCGAAGTGGTGTGGGTCCAGGAGGAGCCGGCGAACATGGGCGCCTGGACCTTCCTCCAGCCGCGGCTCTCCCGGCTGCTGCCGGCCAGGGTGCCGCTCCGTTACGTGGGGCGTCCCGAGCGGGCCAGCCCGGCCGAAGGGTACCCCGCCGCCCATGCCGCGGAACAGAAGCGCATCGTGGAGGAGGCGCTGCGGTAACCCGGCCCGAGCGGCCAGAATCGTCAGGCGGGAACGGGAAGCGGGCCCCGTTCCCGCTCGTCGGCCCCGAACCTCATCCGAGCCCCATGCCCATCATCCCAGGCACCCCCGAGCAGCGGGCCACCCTCGCCGCGCAATGGAGCGCTCACCCCGGGATGCGCCACCTCGGCGCCCGGGCCGATTTCAGCGATCCGGAACGGGTCCGGGTGATTCTCGAACCGGTGGGGCCGGAACATCGGGGCGGCATGGGCACGGCGGCGGTCAACGGAGCGGTGATCGCGAGCCTGTTCGACGCCGCCATCGGGATGGTGGGGCACTTTCAGCTGCCCGGCCGCCGCGCCGGCACTGCCCAGCTCAACGTGCAGTTCATGCGGCCCGTCCAGGGCGACCGGGTGGAGGTGGTGGCGCGGCTGGCGCGGGCCGGCTCGAACCTGGTGTTTGCCAGCGCCGAGATCACCGACCCCGAGGGCCGGCTGTGCGCCCGCGCCGACGGCATCGTGGCGGCGTCGGGGGGCGCGGCGGACGATCGCAGCTTGTGAGGAGGGCCGCCCCTCAGTCCTTCAAGGCCATCTCGCCGTTCCCGTTAGGCGAGACGAAGCGGGGCCGCTCCGGGGGCAGAAGATCCCGGGCCGAGGTCTCCCGGATCAGATCCTTCACCCAGTCGGAGAGGTGGTCGCCGTATTCGAGCAGGAAGACCCCGCGAGAGCGCTTCTGGGCGATCAAGGCCACGAAGGACGTGTCGGCCTTGGCGGCGTTGCAAGGCTGGCAGGCCAGCACCAGGTTGTCCGGCCGGTCGTAGGCCGTCTTCCCCTTGCGGGGATAGACGTGATCCAGGGTGACGCGCTCTTCGGCGATTTCGGTACCGCAGTAGGCGCAGACAGGGCCGTAGGTCTCGATGAGCCAGCGCCGGTGCGCATCCATCGAGCGGCGGCCGAGATTACGGGCGTGGGACGGCGAAGGCGATACGGTCTTGCGGCGACGATTCTGGCGTGGCACAACCCTTCCTGAACAACGTATCCATCATTGCTGCAAGAAGATCGCCAGATCGGCCAGGAAAAACAAGGGGCGGGCCCCGCCCCCCCCCCCGCCCCCCGCCCTCAGCCGGATGCGGGCGCGGAAGGGGTGCTCTCTCCCGTCCAGCTCTCGATCTCCAGGCGCGCCGCGTCTCGATCGAGCGCGCGCGGCATGGGGCCCCAGCGGAAGAGGGACCGGAAGAGGAGCCCGCTCCGCCTGACAACGAGCCCCACCAGGCGGACCGCGTAATACAGGGGCACCAGGGGCGAGCCGGGACGGAGGCCGTAGGCGCGCGCCACCCGCTCCCGCGGCAGGAACACGTGTCGCAGGATCGTGCGCCACTGCTCAAGGGGCCGCCGGCTCCGGGCCAGCTCGAGGTAGGGCCTCGGAAGCGCCACGGGCGGCTCCAGGATGTACCGTTCCGCCAGGCGCACCATCCGTTCATCCCCGGCGTCGTGGCGGAGCTCGACGAGCACCGGAGCCGGGACCGGCACGGCCAGGATCCGCCCGGCAAGACACAAGGTGGCGTAGACGAAGCTCGAGGCACCCCACGCGTTCGCGCGGGCCACCACCGAGGCCCAGTCCAGCTCGCCGGCGTGCTTCCTCACCACGGCCTGGACATCGGCCAGCCCCTTGAGCGCCGCACGCTCGAAGCGGTGGTGGTAGGAGACGTGAAGCGCCAGATGGAGCAGCAGATCCTCGGGCGCAAGCAGCCGGACCCGGACGCGCTCCCAGACCGCCTCCCGGGATCGGGCCCAGAGTTCTTCGGGGACGATGCGAAATGGGCTCGTCGGCCGCTCGATGGTCCAGTGCAGCTCCACGTCAACTGCGCCGGGCTTGACCAGCTTGGCCAGGTGGCTGGACCAGGTGCAGAACTGCTCCAGATCGGGCCGGGGAACGGGACCGTAGCCGCCATCGAGGAACAGCTGCTCCGCGCGGGCGAGGTCGCCACGCGGTACCATGAGATCGGCGTCGGCCATGGTGCGGAGGGCCGGCTCGGAATACACATAGCGGGCGAGGTGCAGGCCCTTGAGCAGCATCACCGGGATGCCCGCCGCTTCGAGCGCGGCCGCAACCCGGGCGGTCTCGCGGAAGAGCAACGCATTGCGGACGGCACCCTCGACATAGGCCGCCCGCAGCCGTTCCCGGACGGGTCCCGGGACCTGGCCCGGAGCGGGACCGTCTTCGAGGACTCGATAGGTGAGTCCTCCCAGATGATGCCGGATCGCCTCGTCGGCGAGCAGGGCCCACTGGCGGCCGGCGAGCGGGGCCCCGGCCGGCTCGCCCCGCAAGTGCCCGAGCCAGAACCGCTGGACGGCGAGGAGGTCCGGTTCCCCTTCCCGAGGCCACGCCGTCACCGGTACGGCCTCGCCTGGGTCTCGAAGAGCTGGGCGTAGAGCCCCTCCCGACCCACCAGCTCGTCGTGGGGCCCGGCCTCGACGATCCGGCCGTTGGCGAGCACCAGAATCCGATCGGCGGTCCGGACGGTCGAGAGGCGGTGGCTGATCAGGATCGCGGTCCGCCCTCTGGCCAGTTCGTGGAACCGCTCGAAGACCTCCGCTTCCGCCCGCGGGTCGAGGGCGGCCGTCGGTTCGTCCAGGACGATGATCTGGCTCTCTCGCAGGAAGGCCCGGGCCAGAGCCAGCTTCTGCCACTCGCCCAGGCTCAGGTCCACCCCCTTTTCGTACTGGCGCCCGAGGAGGGTGTCGTAGCCCTGCGGCAGGGCCCGGATGACGGGGTCGGCCCCGGTGCGGCGCGCCGCCTCGATCACCCGGTCGGTCTCGGGCGCTAGCGCCACGTTGCCCACCCAGATGTTCTCCCGGGCGGTGAGATGGTACCGGGCATAGTCCTGGAACACCACCGCGAGCTCGGCCCGCAGGTCCCGGACCGCGAACTCCCGCAGGTTCACACCGTCAATGAGCACGGCGCCGGCCGTCGGGTCGTAGAGGCGGCAGAGAAGCTTGACCAGGGTGGTCTTGCCGGACCCGTTCTCCCCGACCAGGGCCACGTGCTCGCCGGGGCGGATCTCGAAGCTCACCCCCTGCAGCACGTCGCGTTCGGTGCCGGGGTAGCGGAAGCTCACCTGATCGAACGTGAGCCCCCGCGCCATCGGCCGCGGGAACGGCCGGGGCCGGGGCGGGTCCACCACGGAGGGCTTCAGGTCGAGGAACTTCTTGAAGTCGGTCAGAAAGAGATTGTCCTCGTACAGGCTCGCCAGCCCCGCCAGGAGATCCCGGAAGAACTCCTGGGCCCGCTGGAACGCACCGAAGTACATGACCATGTCGCCGAGGGTGATGGCCCCGGCCAGGGCTCGGGCCGTCACGAAATAGATCGAGCCGAAGACGGCCGCGAGCGCGACCGCTTGCCCCAGGAGATCGCCGGCGGTGCGCCGCATCACCAGCTCGATTTTCTCGCGGGTGACCTGGCGGCGGAGGTCCTGAAACCGCGACCGCAGGACACCGCCCAGGTCGAACAACCTGATCTCCTTGGCGTGCTCGAGAGTGGTGAGAAGCAGGGTCAGGTACCGGGCGCGGCGGGTGGCCGGAGTCCGGCGGTTGGTGTACTCGTTGAGCCGGCTCGAGTGGCGAGTCTTGAGAAAGATGCCGGGCAACGCCGCGCCGAAGAGGATCGCCACCAGGAGCCAGTGCAGCGAGAGGAGGAGGCCCGTGACCGCCAGCAGGGAGAGCCCGCCCAGCCCCACCTGTCCCAGACCGGTCACGATCCGCGCGGGCCGGTAGGGGGCCTGCTCCTGGGCGTTGTGCAGCGTGTCGTAATACTCCGAGTTCTCGTAATACTCGAGGTCCACCTCGACCGACTTGGCGTGGAGGACGTCCTGCACCCGGTCGCCCAGCCGGAGGGACTGCACTTCGCTCACGAGGCTCGCGAGGGCCCGGAGCACGGCGCCGGTCAGGGCGACCAACCCGGCCAGCGCGATCAGCAGTCCGATCGAGCCGAGGCCGGGGCCGTTGCCGGCGAGTGCGGCCGCCACGGCGTCCACGACCTTCTTGGTGAGGTAGAGGGCGGCGAGCGGCACCGCGCCCGAGACGACGAGCAGCGCCGCCTGGAGCGCGGTCCAGCCAGGTGCGCTCTGCCAGACGAGGCGGAGCCCCTCGCCCAGGGGGGACGGGTCGAGGAGCCGGCGCAGGCTCGGCCGGGGGGCGGTCATGGGGTTACCCGTAGGTGTCCTCGAACCAGCAGATGAAGCTGCCGATCGTGATGCCGCGGAGCAATCGGTGCAGGTAATCGGCCTCGTGCTCGGGGCCGAGCCGGTCCGGCCAGCGATGCAGCAAGGCGCGGAGCCGCTCGAGGTCGAGCGCGCGGCGGGCGGTCTCGGAGCGTTCCATCCGGTCGAGGGAGGCCCGCATCCGGCTCCGGAGCCCGGGGAGCCACTCGGGCCAGTCCGCGCTCTGGAGGCCCCGGGTTCGCCGGTCCAGCACGCGATCGGGCACCCGGCCGCGCATGGCGCGCCGGACCAGCCAGCGGTCGGACCCGCCCCGCAGGTACTGGGAGCCGGGAATCGCGAAACAGAACTCGATCACGCGCAGGTCCGCGGTGGGATCGCGGGTCTCGATCCCGAACCAGCCCCGGAAGCCGTTGTCCAGATCGGCGGCGTCACCAGGAGCGGTCAGGGCAAGGACGCGGTACGGCACCTCGCGGAGGCGGGACAGGCCGAGCTCGTCCTTCCCCACCGCCCGCAACCGGTCCTCGACCCCGCACTGCCGGGCGAACTCCGGGTGAATCGCGGAGCAGGCCCGCTCGGCGGCCGGCGTTTCCCGAACACCTCGGAGGCGCCGGTAGCCGAGCGCGATGGGCGCTGGCAGGAGGGGCCAGAGCACCCGGTGCTTGAGGAGCGGCCAGAGCCGCTGGCGCCGCGCCTGGGCGAGCGCCCGGAGTTCGCGCCAGAGGTACCACCACTGCCCCGCCACCGCCAGGTCGGGAAGCGAGGGGAGCCCGGAGTAGCTGATCGTCGCGTTGCCCTTGTCGCCCGTGAGGAGAACCCGGACCCCGGCCGCGCGGGCGGCGGCATAGATGGCCTCCCCCCACCACTGGTTGCTCGGATTGCGAGGCGGGAGGCCGTACCAGCGGAACATCGCCTCGGTCGAGAAGGGCGGAGCGCGGCGGTCGGGCCTGATCACGGTCAGCGACACGTTGTCATGCAGCGCCGCCACCGCCGCCGCGTCGTCGGATTCGTCGTAGATCACCCCGGGGCCTGCCCCCCCCTGGAACCCGAGCCGGGGCGCCGCATGGTAGGCGAACAACCGCCGCCCCTGGGATCGGAGCTGGCCGGCGGCGGTCCCTGCCACGGCGGTCGAATCGAGCCCGCCGCTCAGCAGGACTCCCACCTCGCCCGCGCTCCGGAGCCGCGCGCGGACCGCCGCGTCGAAGACCTCGAGAAAGCCCTGGACGTACTCCTCGTCCGACCGGAGCACGATCCGCTGCCGCGGCACCGGAGACCAGAACCGCTCGATCGTGAGGCCGGCGGCGGTGGCCGTGAGCGCATGGCCGGGCGGCAGCCGGAACACGTCCTGGAAAAAGGTGGTCCCGGGGTCCTGGAGCAGGACCAGGGCATCGGCGATTTTCTGCTGGTTGAGCCGCCGGGGCGTGTCGGGAAGGGCGAGGAGGGCGGGGGCGGAGCTGGCCAACGCCAGGCGCCGGGGCGAGCGGTGGTAGAACAGGACCCGCTGCCCGACCCCGTCGCGCGCGGCGAAGAGCGCGCGCCGCCGCCCGTCCCACAGCACGAAGGCGAAATCGCCCAGCAGCCGCCGCGGTGCCTCGGCCCCCCAGGCTTGATAGGCGGCGAGGATGAACGCCCCGTCGGGCAGGGTCGCGGCTTCGCGACCGGCGAGGCCCAGGCTCCGCGCCAGCTCCTCGCGGTTGTCGAGCCGGACGTCGGCCACGAGCACGAGCTGGCCGTCAGCGGATCGGATCGGCGGGTGGTGGCAGGCATCCTCCGGCGTGATCCGGAGGGGCCGGCACCCGAGGGCCACGGGCGCCTCGGCCGCCTCGGGAGCCCAGACGCCGGGATCCTCCCCGAACCCCTCGAGGGCGCGGAGCAGGGGATCGAGCTCGGTGCGAGCGACCGGCGCCCGATCGAAGCGGAAGATGCCACAGAGGGCGCTCATGCGGGTCGGGACGGGGCTCGAACCGGAGCCGCCGTTAGGCGAAGGTGGAGACGACGGTGAAGTGATCCGGCCGGGGACCCCCCGTCACGACCACCTTGCCAGCCCGGACCCAGGCGTGGGCGTCGTATCCCCGGCCGGGATCCACCCCGAGATAGAGGGTGCTGGGGATGCCCCGGCGGCGGAGCATCCGCTGCGCCGCGACCGCCTGCGGCAGGCACACCGGCTTCCAGGGCAGATGGCGGGCGGCCGTCTCCACCGCCCAGCGCACCCGCACGGCCTCGGCCGTCGCCGAGCGGTCCTGCTCCAGCGGGCTTTCGGCCATGTGCGTCCCCAGGCCGGCGGCGAGGCGGACGAACCGAAACACCCGGATCGCCACCCCCGCCGCGACCAGGCCCGCAGCGGCCTCGAGCAGCAACGCGCGATCAGGTCCCGGCAGGCGGATGAACTGGACCAACCGTCTCATCGCGGATCCGGATCAGGTGAGCGCGTTCCAGCTCCTCGAGGAACTCGCAGACGTCCGTCAGGCAGGTGTCCGGGTCCACCTCGAACTCCTGCGCGAGCTGGGCGCAGAGTTCGGCGACCGGCCGCGGCTCCTCGAGCAGTGCCCAGATGCGGGGCCCTGCCCCCTCCAGACCAAAGTACATCCCCTGGGCCAGGCTCATCATGACGACCGTGCGATCCACTTCCACCGCCACGGGCTCCTCGTGCCGCACCACCACCGTCGAAGGCCCGATTCTCCTCCGCTGATTCACCCTGCCCTCCTGATGGACTCTTCCGCCGGGGAGTCGCCGGCTTCCGACAAGACCAGCCGCACCGTGTCCGCGAGGCGGTCCATGCCCCGCGGGCGCACCAGCCGCCCCACCTCCACGGCGGCGGCGGTGGCAGCCGCGAGCCGGAAACACTGCGCCGCGAGGCCGAGGGCCGTGGCGCACCCCAGCACGTACACATCCTCCAGCAACGCCGTCACTGCATCGAGACCGGAGAGGGGCTCGATCCGTGGCGGCCCCTCACCATCGCGCAGCAGATAGACCCGCGCGAGCGGCACCGGACCCCGAACTGGCTCCCCTCCGGACACCGGGAGGTGGAACTTCCCCTGGGGTCCGCCAGCCGGCTCGAGTCCCGCCCCGGTCCGGCCCAGCGCGGCAAGCGACAGCGGGTCCAGCTTGGCGCGCTGCGCGCCGGGCCAGAGCCCGACCTTCCCGCCACCCAGCGGGGTGACGACCGCGATATCGTCGGTGATGAACGCCCCCCCCTGGGCGACGAGCGCCGCCAGCAGGGTGGACTTCCCCACCCCGGAGGGGCCGGCGAAGGCGAGCGCGCGGCCCCCGAAGGCAGCCGCACAGGCATGAAGCGGCAGGGCACCACGCTGGTGCATGATGGTCCCCATCATGCTTCCCAGGAGGTAGAGCTGCACATCTTCCGGCCTGGCCCCCGGCTCGGGGTCCACCCGGATCAGCTCCCCCCCCGTTGCCCCCTAGCCGGCCCCCCCCCCGGCCACCCCCATGCGTTGGCCGGGCGGGCACAGGGGGCGGGCCGAGGACGGCGCCCCCCCCCC
>JBBIMQ010000126.1:0-7914 GCA_037444345.1 Gemmatimonadota bacterium
GCTTCTTGTATCCCCTGGGGCCGGACGAGGTCGCGCTCGGGCTGGTGGTCGGCCTCGATTACCGCGAGACCTCGCTCGATGTTCACGTCCTGCTCCAGCGGCTCAAGCAGCACCCCCGAATCCGGCCCTGGCTCGAGGGGGGCGAACTTCTCGAATGGGGGGCCAAGACCATTCCCGAAGGAGGATACTACGCGCTGCCGAGCCGCTGCTCCGGCGACGGAGTGCTCCTCGCCGGGGACTGCGCCGGCTTCGTGGATGTGCCCTCGCTCAAGGGAATCCACTACGCCATGCAGTCCGGCATCTACGCCGCCCGGGCGGCCTTCGCGGCGCTCCAGGCGAACGACTGCTCGGCGGCGCGACTGGCCGAGTTCGACCGGCTGGTGAACGCGAGTTACATCGTGCAGGACCTCTACCGGACCCGGAACATGCGGCTGGCCTTCAAGCACGGGTTCTGGGCCGGAGCCCTGGAGGCCGGGGTGATGACCATCACCGGGGGGCGCTTTCCGGGCGGCCGGATTGCCATGACCGAAGACGCCGCGCGGCCCCGGGAACCGGCCGCTGCTGAGCCCTTCCTGCCGGACGGCAAGCTTACGTTCAGCAAGCTGGACGCGGTCTTCAAGTCGGGGAACGTGACCCGCGACACGATCCCTCAGCACCTCCTGGTCGGTCCCGACCTCTCGCCGGAGGTGGCGGAGTTCTACGCCCACCTCTGTCCCGCGGGGGTTTATGAGCGGGTGGGCGATCAACTCCGGGTCAATGCGCCCAACTGTGTGGACTGCAAGGCGACGGACGTCCTCGGCCCGCGCTGGACACCTCGCGAGGGAGGAAGCGGGCCGCGGTACCGGCTGATGTAGGGCGCGAACGGATCGGAGACGCTCCGGCGGCTCCGCCCTGCGCTCCCGCGATCCCCGCGACCGCATTCGCTCCAGGCCCCGATCCCCTATGGCCGCCCCCCCCTACCGGCACTCCCGCCGCCGCTCCCGCGCGATCAGCCTCCCCGGGCTGCTGCCCCAGGCGGAAGATATGCCGTGGTGGAAACGGGCGCTGGCCCGGCCCGAACCCCTCCACCTGGACGCGGGAGCGCACGGCGAGCTCCTCGTCGCGCGGATCCGGATCGTGCTGCTCGCCCTCCTGCTTCCGATTCCGGTGGCCAACCTGATGGTTTCGGGCGAAGCTGCCGAATCGCTGGTGGGACTGTTGACCTTGCTCGCCGCCCTGGCGCTCGCCCTCGGGCTCGCGGTTCTGCTCCAGCGCGATGTCTACCGGCCCTGGCTCGGCATGGTGAGCAGCCTCATTGATGTGTGCGCCGTGAGCTCGGCGCTCGGGGTCTTCCTGCTCCTCGACGCACCGCTCACCACAGTCAACAGCCGCCCCACCTTCGAGTGCTACTTCCTGGCGATCGGAGCCACCGCCTTGCGCTACGATCCCCGGGTGTGTCTCCTGGCCGGGCTGGTGGCCATCCTCCAGTACCTGGGCCTCGTGGTCTATGCCGACCGGCACTGGGACCTCGAGCGCCTCGCCGCCCAGGGCAACGACTACGGCCGCTTCGACTGGGCCACGCAGGTCTCGCGCCTCATCCTCCTCGGGGCGGCGGCACTTCTCGCCACGGTTATCGTCCTGCGCAGTCAGGCTCTCCGGCGGCAGTCCCGGAGCGACCGCCTGACCGGCCTGCCCAACCGCTCGTACTTCGACGAGCAGATGGATGCCGTGCTGGCCCGCGCCCGGCGCCAGGGAACCTCGCTGGCCGTGGCCATGATTGACGTGGATCATTTCAAGCGGTACAACGATAGCCACGGCCATGCGGCCGGCGACCTCGCCCTGCAGGCCGTCGCGCGCTGCATCCAGCAGGCGCTGCGCGAGGGGGACCTCGTGGTTCGGTACGGGGGCGAGGAGTTCGTCGCGGTGCTCCCCGGCATCGGTGCCGAGGCGGCGCAGGCGCGGCTGGAGGAGATCCGCCGCGCCGTGGAAGATCTGGCGATCCCGCTGCCGCGACAGAGCAGCGCCGCCCGGATCACCATCAGCGCGGGCATCGCCGTCTATGGGCCCGACGGGACCCAGGCGGAGGACCTGCTGGACCGGGCCGACGCCAGGCTCTTCGAGGCCAAGCAGCGGGGTCGCAACCGAGTGATCGCGGTGCTCGGGGGGGAGGGGCGAACTTGGGATCCGCGGCCCGAGGCTGCGAGCTGATCGTGCCCGTGACCTCCCTGACCGGGAACCTGCTGCCCGCGTGGGCCTCGCCACCGGTGCTGGCCCTGGCAGGAGCGCTCCTTGCCCTGGCCGCCACCTGGGGCGGAGTGGCGTTCCGGCGCCACCGGGCGGTCGCGCCGCTCCGGAGCCTGCTGGGCCGTCTCGCGGACGGCAGATCGCCCGTGAGCCTTTACGCTCGGACGCTCTTCGTCCCGAACGGGGAGCTGTTCTCCCGCGCCCCCGAGTATCCGCCCGGCGTCACCACCGGCCTCACGGTACACAAGTGGACCAACATCCCGGAGGTCTACAGCGCGGCGGACGTACGCGCCGCCCTGGATGTGACCCAGCTCCTGCTGGCCGCCAACCGGGAGGCGTCAGCGGCCCTCCGGCCGATCGAGCACGCCACCAAGGGATGGACCGAGGACGTGGTCTCGATCGGCCCGCAGTTCAAGTCCTGGCAGATTCTCGATAGCTGCGAGCCGCGACTGGTCGCCTTCCGCAACCCGGGGGCCTTCCGGAGCCTGACCACCCAGGACGTCTTCGAGGCGCGCGGGTCGCTGGACTATGGGCTGGTCTACAAGGGCTCACACCCGTCCACCCGCCGCGCCTTCTGGGTCATCATGGGGCTGAGCGACGCGGGCACCGAGGCCGCGGCCTGGTTTCTCCGCCAGCACGCGATGGCGCTGGGTCGGCTCACTGGCGGGGCTCCGTTCGCGGTGGTGGTCGCCCTGGATCCCGCGCGGGGCCGGGAGAGCGCAGCCCTCCGCTCCCTCCAGCCGCGGCCGAGCTGGTGGAGACGGGTGGCCTACCGCAAAGACTGGAGGCGGCTGGCGGAATCGAAGGCTTGAGGGAGCCGGCGGCGGGCCCGGGCTCAATAGCGCGGTACCGTCGGATCCACCTCCTCGCTCCAGCGGAGAATGCCTCCAGCCAGGTTCCAGACCCGCTCGAAACCCGCTGCCCGGAGCTGCAGCGCCGCACGGGTACTCCGGTTGCCGCTCTTGCAATACACGACCACCTCTCGAGCCGGGTCCAGCTGGGGCAGCACCTCCGCCAGGCTGCCCAGGGGCACGAGCCGGGCACCCGGAATCCGGCCGATCTCCCATTCGTGCGGCTCCCGAACGTCAATGAGGTCGAAGTCATCGGCCCGCCCGAGGCGTGCCGCGAGTTCGAGCGGCGTGAGCTGGGCCACCCCGTTGCTCGTGGCCGGCTCGACCTCCAGGCCGCAGAACTGCTCGTAATCCACGAGCTCGGTGATCTCCCGGGTGCCACAGGCGGGGCATTCCGGATCCTTCCGGAGCTGTACCGTCCGGAACCGCATTTCGAGGGCATCCACCAGGAGCAGGCGCCCGACAAGCGGGGTCCCGGCCCCGGTGATCAGCTTGATCGCTTCGGTCGCCTGGATGGTGCCGATGAGCCCCGGCAGCACCCCGAGCACCCCGCCCTCCGCGCAGCTCGGCACCAGGCCGGGCGGAGGCGGCTCGCGGAAGAGGCAGCGATAACAGGGCCCGTCCGGGGTTGCCAGCACCGACGCCTGGCCGTCGAACCGGAAGATGCTGCCGTACACATTGGGCTTCCCCAAGAGCACGCACGCGTCGTTCACCAGGTAGCGGGTGGGGAAGTTGTCGGTGCCGTCTATGATGACGTCGTAGTCCCGCAGGATCTCGAGTGCGTTGGCCGAGGTGAGCCGGGTCTCGTAGGTCTCGACCTGGACGTGGGGGTTGAGGTCCGCGATCCGTTCTCGAGCCGAGGCGAGCTTGGACCGGCCCACCTGCGAGGTGCCGTGGAGCACCTGCCGCTGCAGGTTGGTGAGATCCACCCGGTCGAAGTCCACCAGGCCGATGCGGCCCACCCCCGCGGCGGCGAGATAGAGCGCGAGGGGGGAACCCAGGCCGCCGGCGCCGACCAGGAGCACGCTGGCGCCCTTGAGCCGCCGCTGGCCCTGGAGGCCCACTTCGGGGAGGATCAGGTGGCGGCTGTAGCGGAGAATCTCGTCTTGATCGAGCGCGGGGAGCTCGGTCGAGGACAGGGCGGTCATGCTCAGCCTCCCGCGATGGCGGGCACCACGGTGACCTCGTCTCCGTCCCGCACCGTGGTGTCGAATCCGCCGGTGAGGCGGATGTCCTGGTCGTTGAGATAGAAGGTCACGAACGGATAGGGCTTCCCGTCTCCGTCCCGGAGCCGCGGCGCGAGGCCCGGATACCGTTCGGCGACCTGAGCGACGACCTCGCCCACGGTGGCTCCTTCCACGGTAATCACCTTGGAACCGTCGGCGAGCTTGGCGAGCACGGAGGGAAGACTGATCGTCACTGGCATGGTGCGTCCTCGGGTGAGCGAATGATCAGGTTGCAGCCTGTTCCACGAGCGCGGCCACCTCGCGGAGTCGCGGGGCCACCAGCGGGGCGTCCGGAAGGACGCCGGCCAGGGCTTCCACGGTCTTCAGTCCGTTGCCGGTAATGGCGAGCACGATTTCGTCATCCGGCTGGAACCGGCCGGCGCGGGCCAGGGCCAGCGCGGCGGCCACCGTGACCCCCCCGGCGGTTTCGGTGAACACCCCGGTGTCCTCTGCGAGCAGCCGGATTCCTTCGACCAGCTCGGCGTCGGTCACGGCGGCAGCCCAGCCGCCGGTCTCCAGGATGGCGCGGGCCGCGTAGAGCCCGTCCGCCGGATTCCCGATCGCAATGGACCGCGCGATGGTGCGGGGGAGCTCCGGGACCAGGGGTCCCTGGCCTCCCTGTGCCACCAGCCTCACGATCGGCGCGCACCCTGCGGCCTGGGCGCCGTACAGCCGCGGCGCCGGGCCGCTCGCAAGCCCCGCCGCCGTGAACTCCTCGAACCCCTTGCGCAGCTTGGTGACCAGTGATCCGCCGGCCATGGGCGCCACCACCGCCGTGGGGAGCCGCCAGCCGAGCTGCTCCACAATCTCGAAGGCCACCGTCTTCGACCCTTCGCCGTAATACCCGCGCAGATTGACGTTCACGATCCCCCAGCCGAACCGGTCGGCCACCTGGGCGCAGAGCCGGTTCACATCGTCGTAGGTCCCGCGTACCCTGACCAGCCGCGGACCGTACACCGCGGTGCCCACGATCTTGCCCAGCTCGAGGTCCTCCGGCACGAAGATCCACGCCGCCAGCCCGGCCCGTGCCGCGTGCGCGGCGACGGCGTTGGCCAGGTTGCCGGTGGAGGCGCAGCCGATCGTGTCGAGCCCAAAGGCGCGCGCCGCGTTGATCGCGGTCGCCACCACCCGGTCCTTGAAGGACAGGGACGGGTGGGACACAGCGTCGTTCTTGACCCAGACCCGCGCCACCCTGAGTCGCCGGGCAAGGGCAGGGGCCTCGACGAGCGGCGTGAACCCGCTGTCAGGCGAGAGCGCCGGAGCGCCCTCGATCGGGAGCCATTCCTGGTACCGCCAAAGGGAAGGGGGCCGGCGCTCGATCTCGGCCGCGCTCGGAAGCCTCCGCTCGCCGCGGTAGACCGGATCCAGCGGGCCGAGACACTCCTCGCAAATCGCCACGGGCGCCGGATCCTGGGTCGCCCCGCAATGGCGACATCGCAGCGGCAGGGCGCGGAGCGGTGCCGCGCCGACGGCGGGCTCGGTGGCGAGCGCTGGGGTCATGGTCGGGCCCTTCGGTTCGGGTTGCAGCTCGAACGACAAAACAAGACCGGCCGCTCCGTGGGAGCGGCCGGTTCGGATGATCAACGGCGCCAGGGCGTCAGGCGGCGCGCGCGGACCTCCCCGGTCGCTCCCAAATCGGAGGACAGGGACACCAGGCCATCGCGATAATTCGCACGCGCACCGAGGACGACACCGGGCTCACACTCCTGGCCAGCTCGAATCGAGATCAAAACGCCCGGGCGACGAAGCCGCGGGCAGTCGCTTTTTAGCATTTGTTTTACGTGGCTGCAATATGCGGCAAATCACCACGGGACACCACTTGTCCCATGCATGCTAGGGGGCCGACGGGCGATTGTCAAGACGCCCCCCTCCCAGCGCCCCTCATCACCCACACGCGTGATTATAACCCCCGTGCGCCCGGGCCCGGCCCACAACCCCTATAACCCACCCAGGACGGGCACGATCACCTCGTGGCCAACGGCGAGGCTCCGCAGGTGCGCGGCGGCGTTGTCCTCCCCGGTCTCGTTGTGCCGGTAACGCGCCGGATCCCAGGGAGCGATCGTGTGCTCCAGCCAGTGCAGGATGTCGTGCCACAAGCCGCTCTCGTGGTCGTTCACGAACACCGAGGCGGTGATGTGCATCGCGGAGACCAGGACCAGGCCCTCCTGGATGCCACTCTCTCGGACCTGGGCCTGCACCTCGTCGGTGATGTCAATGATTTCCTGCCGGCGCTTGGTGTGAAACCAGAGATAGTGGGTATGCGTGGTCATGGCTGGCCGTGGGATAACGGGAAACCGGTGGAGAGATGCGGGTCAGGGGCGGCGCGACGGGTTGCCACCTCCGCGGAGCGACCAGGCCGGTGGCGGGTGACGGGTGAGCGGGGCCGCCCCCGCCTGCCCTGCCACCTCGGGTCAGTCCCGCCAGCACGCCGGCCGCCCCCGTTCGCGCTGCGCTGGAATGGTACCGCATCGCGTCGCTGCGGGTAGGTGGCGTGCTCCCCCCGCCGGTATCGTGTCGCCATGCCCCCCGCGCGCCCCCTCACACCTCCCCATGAGCGACTCGAGGCCTGGCGAGCCTGCCAGGAGCTTCTGCTCGTGGTCTACCGGGCCAGCCGCAGGTGGGAACCCAACGCGGACCAAGGCTTGAGCTCCACGATTCGCCAGGCCGCGCTGGACGCCGCGGCCGCGCTCGGCGAGTATCCCACCGCATCCGGGCCGCGTGACCGGGGCCGCCTTCTCCGAGATGCTGCCGGAGCGCTGGGCCGGCTGGACTGCCTGCTCACTCTGGGCCGGGAGCTGCAGGTCATCGATCCCGAGGAAGGGCGACTGCTCGAGGGGTTCGTGACCCGGGCCAGACAACTCACGGGGGGACTCAGGCGATCCTGGCGGCGGCGCGGCGAACCTGCCAGGGCCGGAAGGCCACCGCCCCGCCGGTGACGGAGGGCGGGTGGCTCGTCGCGGGCCTGCACCCCACTGCCGGTCGCCACCCACCCCAGACTCCCTCCCCGCTGGGCCGATCCGGGGCCACTCCTGGCCACACCCTCTCCACCCAGCGGGCCAGCAGGCTTTGACGGCCCGCAGTCACGCGCCGGGGCGCTCGGCCTGTCCATTAGGGCTTCAGAGCTCCGTTGCTCCTTCCCATCTGGGGTGCCGGCGCCGCAGGTCCGGTGGAGTGGTCCGGAGTCGGTGCCGGCCCGCACCAGCTCGTGACGCCTCCCGTGCGGCCTGGGATGGTAAGCGTGTGCCCAGGCCACCCGGCTGCGCCCCTTCCGCTGCTCTCGGGCATCGCTCGCAACCTGGGCCCCGGGGGGCCGGCCGCGCCCTGTTACCCACCACCGAGATTGGGGTGTAGATTGTTCGGAGATCCCACAGCTTGGGGGACCCTTGCCCTGCCCGGGGCGTTCATCGTGAGCCAGAGCCTTCCCAAAGCCACCGCGGACGTGGTGGCGGCCGCCAGGGACAGCTACGCCCGCTGTCTGGCGACCCCCGGCTTCCTGGAGAACTTTTACCGGACCTTTTTCCGCCGCTGTCCCAGGGCAGAGCCCCTCTTTGCCAGGACGGACTTCTCCCGGCAGACCCGGTTGCTCCAGCACGCCATCGGCCTGTTGCTGTCCT
>JBBIMQ010000127.1:0-7846 GCA_037444345.1 Gemmatimonadota bacterium
CGAGGTGCTGTCAGGCGAGGCCCGGGCGCCCGGCGCGTGAGCCGAACAGGGCCAGGGCACCGAGGTACGCAGTGGCGGCCAGCCCGCCCTGTGCCAGGCGGAGTCCGAGGCCGCCGGCCTGCAGCCAGGGCCAGGTCAGGGCCGCCACCAGCACCGCAGCCAGGCCGGCGAGGAGCGGGGGCGCCACGATCGCCAGCCGGGGCCGGATCCCGAGCAGCCAGTGCGCCTCCCACAACTCCAGGAACCCCGTGACCACTCCGGACGCTGCCGCCCCCGCGGCGGCGCCGACCAGCCCGTAGCGCGGAATCAGGAGCCAGCTCACCGCCGCCGTCACGCCCAGACCGATGGCGCTATTCATGAGGTTCCAGCGGGAGTGGCCGGTCATCACCACCACGTTGCCGGCGAAGCCGCTCGCCGAGTTGAGGAGCGGCACCACGGCGAGCAGGAGCATGAAACGCGAGTCCCAGCGGGCATAGGCGGGATACCAGAGCCCCAGGATCTCGTGCCGGAACACCACCAGCCCGAGGACCACCGGGATCGAGAGCCGCAGCGTCCAGGCCATGAGCCGCGACATGGTGTGGCGCAGCTCCTCGGTGCGGCCGTCGGCATGCAGGCGAACGATCATCGGCGCGAAGGCCGCGGAAGCGGTGATCCGGACCTGCCGCACTGCCTGGATGATCTCGGCGCCCGCCGCGTAGAAGGCCACCTCCGCAGCCGGCGTGCCGGCCACGCCGAGCAGCAAGGTCCCCATCTGCGGCAGGAGGGTGGCGAGCGCCATGTTGAGGTTCTGCGGCAGGGCGAACCGGGTGAGCGCCGGGGACCAGCGGAACCGGGCCAGGGCCGCCGCGAGGCGGGCCAGGTCAAAGTGGCGCGCGAAGACGACGACCGCCCCCACCCCCAGCACGAGGTTGGCGCCGAGGTAGGCGACCGGCAGGCCCCAGCGATGGAACCCCAGCAGCGCGGCCGCGGCGGCGGTGAGGAACATCAACGCGGTCCGCGCCGGCGCCACCGCCGCATGGTACCGCATGATGAGGAGCGTCTTGGTCGCGGCGGCGACCAGGTTCACCAGCGCGAGCAGCGGCACCGCGAACACCATGATCTGGACCCACTCGACCAGTCCCCCGGCCAGAAGGTCCGCCCCGAAGCGGGCCCGCAGGAAGTCCGGTCCCGCGGCGAACGCCAGCACGGCGAGAGCTGCGCTCACCGCCGCGCACATCACCAGCGCGTTGGCCATGATACCGTAGGCGCGGTCCTCCTCGTCGGCCCGGCCCAGGTGCCGCCCAGCGTACGCGATGACGCCGTCCTGGTAGCCGGCCACGGTCAGGGTCGCCGCCGATTCCACGACCGGCACCGCGGTCTTGTAGACCCCGACCACCGCGGGGCCGAAGACCCGGGTGATGAAGATCTGAAACAGGGGATCGATGAACCGGGCGGCGAGACCCAGCGCGTTGGTGCCGGCTCCGCGGAGCACGGTTCGGGTGGCGGCCTCCGCGGCGTCCTGTCTGGCCAGGTTCATCGCCGGGCCCGCGCCTCCACCACCTCGTCGTAGACGGCCTCGACCTGGGCCGTGATGCGGCGGATGTCGAAGTCGCGAATCATCCGCTCGCGCGCCGCCCCGCCGAGGCGGGCGCGCAGGCCCGGATCGCGAAGCAGGAGCGCCAAGCGATCAGCCAGCGCCGCCACGTCCCGCTCCGGGACCAGGAGGGCCGAGACCCCGTCGTCCACCGCCTCCGGGATGCCGGCATGGCGGGTGGCCACGACCGGAAGCCCCTGCGCGCAGGCCTCCTTGAGTACGGTGGGGTTGCCCTCCCGGTCCCTGTTCCGCGCCGTGACGCTGGGGAGAAGGAAGACGTCCGCCTCGCGCATCGCCTGCAGGACCTCGGCGTGCCGGAGCACCCCCAGAAATTCCACCCGCTCGCCCAGGCCGAGCCGGCCCAGCAGCCGGTCGTAGGCGGGGCGGAGGGGCCCGTCGCCGGCGATGCGGAGCCGCGCGTCCAGTCCGCTCGCCACCGCCCGCGCGAACGCCTCGATGCCGTACTCGAAGCCCTTCTTCTCCACGAAGCGCCCCACCATCAGGACCCGGAGGGGGCCGGGTGCCCGGCTGCTCTCCCGCGGCGGCGGGATCGCCACACCGATGTGCTTGAGCCGGGTGCGTTCCGGCGGAGCACCCAGCGCCACCAGCCGGTTCACCAGGTCCTGGGACACGGCCAGGATGCGGTCGGCGCGGCGGAAGAGCCACCTGGAGCCCAGCCAGTAGCGCCAGTGACGGGGGCCGAAACGCCGGGGCGAGGTGAGCAGCGGCACGTCGTAGCCGTAGAAGGTGACCACAAGCGGCAGGTCGAGCAGGGCCGCGTGCGGGAGCGCGTAGATCGCCGCCCATCCGAAGTGAGCGTGAAGCACGCGGAACCCGCCAGCCCGCAGCCGGCGATGAAAGGCGGGGCTCACTCCTGCCAACCGGTACGCCCGCTCGCGCCAGTGCGCCCACCCCCCCTCGCCTTCGCCTGCCATCGCGTGAACTGCGGGAAACGGGAAGCGGTCGCTGTTGCGCCGGAGCGGGGTGAACACCTCCGGCTGGTAGCGGGTGCAATGCACCAGTTCGTCGTAGACGAACGTCTGGCTGTAGGGGAGAAAGGAGAGGCAGAACACCCCCACCCGAGGCGGCGGGCTCATGGGTCGAGGGACGGCGGCGCCGGACGCGGACCAGGCATGCAGGGATTCTAATTGGCCCGGACGCTGGGTATCATTCCCGCGCCTCGACCACCGGGAGTCCGCTCTGCGCTGCCTGGCTCTGCTGCCGGTCCTGCTCGGCCTACCGGGCGCGCTCCTCGCCCAGGACAGCCTCGTCACCGACAGCGGAGTGCCGCGCCAGCGGATGGATTCGGCCTTCGGCCCCATCGGGGTCATTCCCGACACGGTGCCGCTCATCCGACATGTGGAACTTCGCCGCTCCGATGTCTTCGATTCCGCGGAGGCGCGTAAGTGGTACGCCCGGCTGGTGAACGGCCTCCATATCATGTCCAGGCCCAGCGTGATCGAGCGGGAGCTCTTGCTCGGGCCGGGCGACCCCTGGGACTCGGCCCGGGCCGCCGAGACGGCGCGCAATCTCCGCCGGCTGGGCGTGTTCCGTCAGGTCTCGGTGGACTCCGCCACGACCGATTCGGGGCTCGTCATGCTGGTCACCGCCAAGGACGGCTGGTCCACTCAGGCCGACCTCCGGTTCCGGAGCACCGGCGGGCAGACCGACTGGCAGGCGGCGCTGATCGAGCGAAACCTGCTCGGCACCGCGACCCGGCTGGTGGGGCGCTACCGGCACACCCCGGATCGTAACCTCTGGAACGCCCAGTTCGTCCAGCCCAGACTCTTCGCGCGCAGCCTCTCGCTCGCGCTCCGCTACGAGAAGCGGACCGACGGGAACCGGAGCCAGGTGGTCCTCGAACGGCCCTTCTTCGCGCTCTCGGACCGGTTCGGCATCTCGACGGCCTTCGAGTACCGGAACGAGCGGGTCTTCCGGTTCTTCGACGGGTTCGAGGAGGCCGGCGACTCGCTCCGGCGCCGCTACGTCCTGGGTTCGGTGGAAGCGGCTCGGGCCCTGTCGGCCAGCCCCCGCGGGTACCTCCGGGTGGGTGTGGTGGGCCAGGTGCGGCGCGACGACTTCGCGCCGTGGCCCGCCCAGCCGGCCGCGAGCAGCGTCACGGGGAGCGCCGGTGTCTTCATCGAGTGGAAGAACGCCAACTTCGCCCTCTCGCGCGGTTTCCTGAAGCTGGGCCAGGACGAAGACGTGGACCTCAGCCGGTTCGTCCGCCTCCAGCTCAACACCGCGCCCGAGTTCCTGGGCTACCGCCGGGGCGGGGTCGGCGGGCTCTTCCAGGCGCGGTTAGGCACCCAGTTCGCGTCCGGCTTCGCCTGGGCGGATGCGCGGGTCAACGGGGTGCTCACCTCCGAAGGCGTGGATTCGGGGTCGGTGACCCTGGGCGCCACCGCGGTGCTCCGGCCGGTGCGGCGCCATCTGGCCATCCTGCACGCCGATGTCGGCTGGCTCGAGAACCCGGTGCCGGGGACGGAATTCGACCTCGGGTTCGCCCGTGGGCCCCGCGGCTTTCCGATTCACGCCTTTACCGGCGACCGGACCTACTTTACCACCGCCGAGTATCGGGTGTCGCTGGCCGATGACCTGTTCAAGACCCTGGCCCTGGGCGTCGCCGGGTTCGCCGACCACGGCGGCGCCTGGTACAGCGGGAGCGAGCAGCGAAGCGGCACGGACGTAGGGCTGGGCCTGCGGCTCTCGCCCTCCCGCGCCGCCGATGCTAATCCCACGCGGCTCGACCTCGCCTACCGCTTCAAGAACGACCGGGAGCGGGCCGGCTGGGTGTTCGTGGTCGCGTCCGGACTCGTCTTCAGCATCAATCCGCGCGGCGGACAGTAGGAATCCCTGCCATGACCGATCCCCAGTCCCCCTCCCGACCCGCCCGACTTCGCTGGAGGCGGTACCTGCTGCTTGGCCTGGGTGGCGCGGCAGTCCTGTTCGCGCTCTACACCTGGTTCGTCCTCCACTGGAGTTACTCTACGGGGTACCGGAGCGGGCTGCTCCAGAAGTTTTCCGAGAAGGGGTGGGTCTGCAAGACCCACGAGGGTGAGCTCTGGCAATCGGTGGTGGCCAACGTGGCGCCGACGATCTGGGCCTTCAGCGTGCGGGACCACCGGGTAGCCCGGCAGCTCGACACGCTCGTCGGGCGCCAGGTGCGGCTCCACTACACCGAACATCGGGGCGTGCCGACCCGGTGTTTCGGAGAGACGGGGTATTACGTGGACAGCGTGGTGGTAGTGGAGTGAGGGGAGCCGGTCACCGCTCAGGGCTCACCGACTCCACCCTCATCACCGCCAGGTCTCCTTCCAGCCGCAGTTCACCCTCCACCGCCACCCTCCCGCCCACGTGGTCCTTGAGCCAGCCGTGGGCCGGCGCGCCCGTGGGTCCCAGCAGGAGGACCTGCGCGGCGGGGATTGCCGGGTCGTGGACGCTGAGCAGGGGGGGGATGCCCCCGCTGAGGCAGCGCGTGGCGCAGCCCCGGTGCACGGTGCCGGTGGCCGGCTTCATGACACCGAGCCAGCACTTGCTGTCGAGAATCTCGCCGAGGAGGCGGCGCCGGCCCAGCGCGATGGGCGCGGCAGGGGGGCCGAAAGGCCGGGCGGCCGCCCCGACTTCGAAGTGAGCGGTGGAGATCTCCAGCATCAGGGAGCCTTCGCGACTGATCACCCTGGCACGGGTGCGCGCCTGGTGTCCGTCGTGGCCGGCGACGAGTGTCTGGGCTCCGTGCTTGCCGGGAGCGACGAGCAGATAGCGGGAGTACGCCGCCTCCCGCCCGGTGATCCCGGGCCGGGCGACGAGCAGCATCGGGTAGGGCCGCTCCACGATGGTGCCGTGGAACTCCCGCAGAATCCCGTACTCGAAGATGCCCCGGCCGGCCGGATCCTGGCTCGCGGCGAGCCCGGCCGCCGCCGCGGCCGAACCCGCAACGAGCCCCGCCGCGACAGCACCGGTGACCCGCGCGTAACGCCGGGGCGAGCGCGGATGGTAGCCCACGTAGAAATCGTTCGCCTCCGGCGCGGGGGCGGCACCCGCGGCCACCTCGGCGATCCGGGCCGGGACCACCGCCGTGCCCGGCGGATTCGGCCGGGGATCCACCAGAACCCGGCCCTCCTCGATCCGCACGGTGAACGTGGGGATCCGCTCGGTGAAGGGGGGCGGCGACGTGCCGCTCTCCGGCCGGTACTGGTACCCGTGCCAGGGGCAGGTGATGCAGCCCTCCACGATCCTCCCCTCGGCGAGCGGTCCGTTCTGATGTTGGCAAACGTTGGAGACGGCAGCCACCCGGCCATCGTAGCGAAACAAGGCGATCCGCTCCCCGCCCACCACCGCCGCCTTCCCCCGCTGCTCGGGGATCTCGTCCACCCGGCACACCTCCACCCATCCGTCCGCGCGGGCGGGAAGGCGCTGCCGGTCCCTTCTCCGTTCTTTCAAGGCTGCGGCCAGGTGAAGGCCCAGCACGGCGGCCATCCCGGTCCCGAGGAGCCAGGCCGGTACCCGACTGGATTCCGCCTGGAAGCTGCCCAGCGCCACGTGCATCACGAGCAAGGCATAGGCCGGGTACACCAGCATGTGGAGAGCCTTCCAGGCCGGGCCGCCCAGGTTCGCGAGCCAGAAGTCGTGGCTGGTGGCGGCCATGAGATAGAGAATCACCAGCGCGGCGAGCCCCAGCAGCTCGAACGGGAAGCGGTCGGGACGGGTGAGATCGGCGGAGGCGGTGAGCAGGCTGACCAGCGGATTGACGTCGCCCAGGGCGTGAAACTGAACGAGAGCGAAGGCGGCGTGGGCCAGCGCCAGCAGGAACATGGTGACACCGAGGTGGCGGCGGTTGTAGAGCAGGGGGAGGAAGCGCTCGTCCAACCGGGCCAGGGGGCCGATGGCCAGGATCACGTGGAGCAGAAGGAGCGACGCGGTTCCGAATCCTCGGATGAGGGTCGTCTCGAGGGTGAGCTCGGGGCGAAGGGCCGCCGTCACACCGGCGAACACGGCGAGATACAGCGAGACGCCTCCGGCGAGCAGGCCGTCGTAGATGACCTTCTGCCGATTCCAGGTGACCGCCTGGTAGTGCGCGCTCATGGGCCGGCGGGGAGGGCGGCCGCCGCGATCATCCGGCGCCACCCCAGGCTGTAAAGGACGAGATACCCGCCCCGCATCATGTGAGGGTCCGGCAAGGACAGGATCCGGCTCCGGTTCCCGCGGAGCGCCCCGAGCAGAGCCGCGTCAGGCGGCAGCGAGGAGTCGTTTCCGGGAGCAGGCGCCCAGTATGCGAGCAGGTCGGGGATCGCCGGGTCCTCGCCAGGCACGATCCGGATCGCCGCGGGAGCCTGGGCGGGGGAGGCCAGCAGTTCCGCCACCACATGCGGCCTCGCGAGCAGGACGATCGGGGCACCGGCGGGCTGGCGGCCCAGGGAGTCGGTCTCCACCACCGGGCCGGCCGGGCTCCGGGGAGGGTTCTGGAGGACGAGGAGAAGGTAGAGCGGCGGCAACAGCACGCTCAGGGCGAGACTCCACCGGAAATGCCGGCGCCGCAGGGCCCCGATCATCGCGGTCTACCGAGGAACGGGTTCCGGGGCGGGGGCCCGCCGCCCCGGATCACTCGCCAGGCGAGCAGGGGCCAGAGCGCGGCAGCGCCCGGGACCACCAGCAGCCGGAATCCCCCGGTGGCGTGCCGCGCCACCGGATCCAGTCGCCCCACCCATCGGTAGGCAAAAAGGAGCGCGAAGACCAGACCGGCCGCGAGATAGATCCCGGCCAGCCGGACCAGCCACTGGGCGAGCGTCAGGCTGGGCATGGCGTACCTGGAACGGCTCCGCGCCAGGGAGAGTTCCCGGAAGGGCCTCGGGGCTCGAAGGTGCGAGGCCGAGCGGCCGCTGTCCAGCGCGGTCGCGCGGGGCTTTGTTTTTCGGCGTTTCTTCGCCTTGCAGCTCCGCCCCCGGTCGATTGGTAGCTGGATCTCGCTCTTCCTGCTAGGCGCAGTGTACACCCCCTTCCGGCCGATTGTTTGGCAGGCTTCCTGACCAGTCGCCAGGGAGACTGGAGCCTCTTGGCTAGGAGGATTCTTCTGGCTTCCCGTCGCCGCCTGACCGTCTTGCTCGCCGCGCTCGTGCTGGGAACTGGCGCTGGGGCCGGGCTCGCCCGGGCCCAACCCGAGGGTAGCAGATATGAGTGTGACAGCCCGGAGCGGCTCGCCGGGCGCGACAGCCTCATCCGATGGGTCAACAGCGGGGCGCCGGTGCCCTGGGATCGGCGTTGAGGCCACCCGCG
>JBBIMQ010000128.1:0-7803 GCA_037444345.1 Gemmatimonadota bacterium
CCGCCACGGCGGTGAATCCGGCCGCCACGTCGGCCTGGGCGATGCCGCGGTCCTGACCCGGCTCGCGGGATTGTCCCACTAGATGTCGTTCGAGAACTCGCCGCCGTACCGCCGGGCGATGGTGGCGCTTCCGGGGGGGGGTGCGGCCCCGGTGCCGGACGGGAGCCCGCTCAGCGCGACTCGCCTCTTCCTTTCCGAAACCGCTCCAGCCGCCGCCGGTCCCGCTTGGTCGGCCGCTCCCGGCGCTCCGAGAGCCAGAGGATATGCGCGGTCTCGAGCTGGAGCGCCACTCGCTCCCGGCCTTCCCGGCTCTGCGCCGTCTCTTCGTACAGTCGGGCTGCGACCGCTGGCGGGCCGCGCCGCTCGGACAGGGCCCGAACCACCACCTGATGCGTATAGGGGCCGAGCCGGACCTCCACCAGATCGCCCGGCGCGAGGAGCCGGGAGCGCTTCGCGCGAGCCCCGTTCACCCGGACCTTGCCCCCATCAATCGCCCCCGCGGCCGCCGCCCGGGTCCTGAAGAAACGCGCGGCCCAGAGCCACCGATCGAGCCGGACCCGCGCCGGATCGGGATGCTGGAGCATGCTGACTCCTTCCTTCTTCAGAACCGGCGCTCGGCCGGCGGGTAGCCCAGGGCCCGGTTGAGCCATCGCACCAGCGGGAGGAGCGCGGCAAAGTCCCGGGCCAAAAGGTCGGGGAGATCGGGCCGCAGCACCTCGCGCCGCGCCAGGTCGCGTCCCGCGGTGAAGGAGCGGTACCGGAGCCAGCGGGCCGCCGGATGGTGCGCCTCGTAGCCGCGCGGCACTCGGCTCAGCACGGCTTCCTGGTCCAGCGCGCCGAAACGCCGGCGGAATCCGGGGGCCAGCACGATGCGCTCGAAGCCTTCGACATCGGAGGCCAGCGCCTCGCGCAGCCTGGCGAGCGCCGGTCGGGGCGGCATCCAGATCCCGCCGCCCAGGAAACAGGCCCCGAGTCCGGCGTGGAAGTAAAAGCCCGCGCCACGTCCGGATTCCTGTCCCACCCCGTGCCCCGCATCGCGATGGTAGAACCACACGGCCACGTGGGTCTTGTACGGCGTCTTGTCCCGCGAAAAACGGACGTCGCGGTAGATCCGAAAGGGCGAGCGGCGCGGATCGCCCACGATCTCGGGGGCGAATCGCGCCAGGCGGACGTCCACCTCCTCCACCAGCGCGCGGATCGGGCCCCGCACCAACGCCTCGTACTCTGCACGGTGGGCCTCGAACCACTCGCGGCGGTTGGGCCGCTTGAGCCGGGCCAGGAAGGCGAACAGGGCGGGCGAGAGCCGAGGCTCGTCCCGAATGTGCGGCACGTCACGCCGGCGCTCCCTCACTCCCCCCTCCCGGGCGCTCGCCGTAGATTGGAGCCCGATGGCCTCTCCCCGACCCCGGCCTCATCGCGACCGCTCGCTCCCCGACCAGCCGACCCTCCTCTCCTGGGTGCTGGGCGGGCGCCTCGTGCTGGGTGTCACCACGCTCGTCTTCGCCTCCCTCGTCTGGACCCGCGAGCCAGGGCTCTCGTTCCTGGTGGCGCTGGGCGTCCTGTTCGCCTTCGTGCTCGCGGCCTACGCCTACTGGTATGTATGGCTTCGGGGCCGGGAGCCGGGCCAGATCTTCTTGCTCACCCAGTCGCTGGCCGACCTCGGCCTGGTCACGCTGCTGGTGCATCGCACCGGCGGCTCGGGAAGCGCTTTCATTGCGCTCTATATCCTGGTCATCGCCGCCTACGCCCTGCTCCTGCCGTTCGGCGTGGGGCTCGCCGTCCCCGTCCTGGTCACCGCAGGATATGCCGCCGACGCCTACTGGTTCCAGCCGGTCCCCCCGGGCCTGGCCTTCTGGGGGCAGGTCGCGGTCTTCGCCGCGGCCTACGGCATGATCGGGGCCCTGGCCGCCCGGCTCCGCGTCGCCGGGGCGGCCACCGAGACCCTGGAACACGAGCTCCGGATGGTGCGGCTCGCCGCCGACGAGATTCTCCGCAACATCCGCTCCGGCGTGATCACGGTGGACGACGGCGGGCGGCTCGCCTTCATCAACCCCATGGCGGCGAGCCTGCTCCAGATTGACCCCGCCAGCGCCACCGGCCTGCCGGTGCTCGACCGCCTGAAAACCCGGTCGCCCGAGCTCTGGGCGGCCATCGTGGCGGGGCTCCGGCATGGACGGAAGGTGAGCCGCGGGGAGGGGACCGTCCAGCACGCCGACGGCCGAATCTTTCCCATCGGCCTCTCGACCACCACCTTCGAGCGGGATGCCGACCGGCGGCTCTCGGTGACCGCCATCTTCACGGATATCTCCGATCTCAAGCGGCTCCAGGAACTCAACCTCCGCGCCGAGCGGCTCGAGGCCGTGACCGCGCTCTCCGCCTCCCTGGCGCACGAGATCCGCAACCCCCTCGCCTCCATCCGGAGCTCGGTCGAGCAACTGGCCCGCTCCGCCCGCGCGGACGAGGACGATCGGTATCTGGCCCAGCTCATCGTCCGCGAAAGCGACCGCCTGAGCCGGATCCTGAGCGAGTTTCTCGATTTCGCACGGGTCCGGGCCTCGAGGTTCGTGCCGGTGGACCTTCAGGCGGTGGTGACGGCCGCGGCCCGGCTCGTGCGCGAACACCCCGACTGCCGGCCGGAGATCGAGATCCGGGTGCTCGGCCAGCGCACCGTGCTGGAAGGCGACGAGGACTTGCTGCACCGGGTCGTCGCCAACCTCCTGCTCAACGCGGTCCAGGCTGCCCGGGGCCCCACCGTGATCGAGGTGACCACCCGGCCGGCCAAACCCGGAGAACTGCCCTCGGGCTATTCCTTCGATCACCCGGTGTGCCTCGAGGTGCGCGACAACGGGCCCGGGATCCCCGAGGACATCCGGGGGCGACTCTTCCAGCCCTTCGTGACCGGCCGCGCCGGCGGGACCGGGCTGGGCCTCGCGATCGTCCAGCGCGCGGTGGAGGCGCACCGCGGCGTGGTGCTGGTGGATTCGACGCCCGGTAAAGGCACCACCTTCACGATCTTCTTTCCCGCTCGGCGGACGGCGGAGGAAGCCGCATGACCCAGAAGCCCTCGGTCCTGGTGATTGACGACGAATCGGGGATCCTCGACACCCTCCGCATCCTGCTCAAGAAAGAGGGCTTCGAGGTCGCCACCGCGCAGGGCGGCAAGGCCGGGTTGGAGGCCATCCGGAACGGCACGCCCGACATCGTGCTGACCGACGTCCGGATGCCGAACGTGACCGGCATTGACATCCTGCAAGCCGCCCGGGAGCAGGACCCCATGACCCCGGTCATTCTGATGACGGCACAGGCCTCGCTCCAGACGGCCATTCAGGCGGTGAACGCCGGGGCGTTCTACTACATCCAGAAGCCGTTCGCCAACGACGAGCTCATCGCCATCCTGCGCCGCGCCTGCGAGTTCCGCGCGGTACGGGTGGAAAACAAGCAGCTCCGCCAAGAGATCAAGCGGCGCGACAAGACCGCAATCCAGCGGCCCATCGGTAAGTCGAAGCGCTTCCTCGAGGTCCTGAAACTCGCCGAGCAGGTGGCCCCCACCGATTCCACCGTGCTGATCCAGGGGGAAAGCGGTACCGGGAAGGAAGTCATCGCGAAATACATCCACAACCTGTCGGGACGGGCCGAGGGGCCGTTCCTCTCCATCAACTGCGGAGCGCTCCCCGAGAACCTGCTCGAGAGCGAACTCTTCGGCCACGTGAAAGGCTCGTTCACCGGCGCGGTGCGCGACAAGCAGGGCCTCTTCGCCGCCGCACGGGGCGGAAGCTTCTTTCTCGACGAGGTGGGCGAGATGCCCCCCTCCCTCCAGGTCAAGCTGCTCCGGGTCCTCCAGGAACGCGAGGCGATTCCCGTCGGAGCTGTCGAGGCGATCCCGGTGGATGTGCGGATCATCGCGGCCACCAACCGCGACCTGGAAGAAGAGGCCCGTCGCGGGCGGTTCCGATCCGATCTCTTCTACCGCCTGAACGTGATCTGCATCCACCTGCCCCCGCTCCGGGAACGCCGCGAAGACATCCTGCTCCTGGTCGAGTCTTTCCTCCAGCGCCTGGCGGCGGAGCGTCAGGTGGAACCCAAGGCCCTCTCCGCCGAGGCGCTCGACGCCGTGATGGTCTACGACTGGCCCGGAAACGTCCGCGAGCTCGAAAACGCCCTGGAACACGCCTGGGTGCTCACCCGCGGCAACAGCATCGAGGCTGCCTCGCTGCCGGAGCGCATCACCCGCCGGCGGAAGGAACCGCTGGTGGCCGAGCGGTCCTACCCCAACCCGACCCTGGAGGTGATCGAGCGCGCCTATATCATGTACGTGCTCCAGGCGGAAGGCGGAAACAAGACCCGGGCGGCCGAAGTGCTGGGGATCGACCCCTCGACCCTGTACCGCAAGCTGAGCCGGTATGAAGAGCAGCAGGCGGCCGGCGAGTAATCCAGGTCACAGTTCCAGGGTGAAGCGCCATCGCATTTTGCCCGCCACCCAGAGCCCTGGCGTCCACCCAAACCGGGAGACGTCCCGAACCAAGACGTTGTCCGGTAGAGAGATACACGGCTCCGCCGAAACCTGGTACGGCCGTTGCCCTTTCCCGCTGCGACCGGCCGGGTGGTCCGGCTGCGGCAACCCCAGTCCGAGGGGCAGTCGGACGAACACGCGGAGGGATTCTATGAGTCGCAAGGGCTTCACCCTGATCGAGCTGTTGATCGTGGTGGTCATCATCGGCATTCTGGCCGCCATCGCGATCCCGAAGTTCGCCAACACCAAGGAGAAGGCGATCGTGTCTTCGATGAAGTCCGATCTGCGGAACCTGGTGACGGCTCAGGAAGCGTTCTTCTCGGACAACAACGACTACGCCGGTGCCACAACCACCGGTGCCCAGGTGAACGGGACGGGTGGCGCGGGCAAGGTCACCTTCACGCCGAGCCAGGGGAACGTGCTGACTCTGACGTACGTGAACGCGGCGGGCTGGAAGGCCACGATGACCAACCCGGCGGTGACGGGGACGCCGAACACCTGCGGGATCTACGTGGGTCCGCCGGCCAACGCGCCCAACGCCGCGGTCACCCAGGAGGGCGCGCCGGCCTGCTGGTAAGCTTCCCAGCTTGTGCCTGAAAGGGCGGGGCGGTGCCATCCGGCACCGCCCCGTTCGCGTTTCTTCCTCGCGCTTTTCGGCACCGCGCCGCGCTCGCCGGACACCCGCTCCTTTCCGCTCCCAGGCCAGGTTCGATCCAACCTCGATCGCGGGAGTCCCATGCCCCGTCCGGCCTCGCGCGGGATGACCACTGTCGAGTGCCTGGTTGCCCTCCTGGTACTCGCCCTCGGGGCCCTGGGCGGAAGCGGGGTCGCGCTCCTCACCTGGCGGAACCTGCGAGCGGCCCGGGCGGACGCGCTCGCAGCTCTCCACGCCCGGGATCGCCTCGACCTCCTGATCCGGGCGAGCCGCGACCCGCGGCTCTGCTTCACCCTCGGCGGCGGCACGGCGTTCCACCCCGACGGAGTCACCGAGCGTTGGCAGCTCGTGCCCACCAGTCGGGGCTGGCTGGTCACGCTCGAGCTCACCCGGGGCACACCGCCGCGAGTGGACACGCTTCGCACGCGAATCGGGTGCGGGGCATGAAGGATCGCCGGCACGGCTCCGTCCTGGTGGATGTTCTGGTGGCTCTGGTGCTCTTCGCGGTGCTGGGGCTCCTGGGCCTCCGGCTGGTGATCTCCGCCGAGCGCCTTGCCTTCGCCACGCTGTATCACGAAGCGCGCGCTGCATCGCTCCACGGGGGAGCGGCCTTTCTCCGCCGCGAGCTCGGTGGGCTGGGAGCGGATTCGAGCGGATCGGATCTCCTGGCCTTCGGGCCCGATTCCGTGGTCTACCGCGCCACCCGCCTGGCTGCCCTGGCCTGCAGCGTCACCACCTCCGAGGTGAGGATCAGGCTCGATCAGACACGAGGGTGGCGCCTCCCTCAACCCGGCCGCGATAGCGTCCTCGTCCCCCTCCTGTCCGACAGCGGCTCCACAATGCCGGGCCGCTGGATCGCCGGGCCGATTCACGCGGTCGCCGCGGCCTCCTGTGGCGGCGCTCCGGCGCTGGTACTCCGAACCGTGCTCGACAGCGCGCAGCTCGCGGCGGTGTGGCTGCCTGCCCTGGTGCCAGTACGGACCTTCGAGGTCATGCAGCTCCGTCTCTACGCCTCGTCCGGCGAGTGGTGGCTCGGCGCGCGCTCGGTGAGCGCCGGCGAGGGAATCCAGCCGGTGCAGGGGCCTCTCGATCCCTCCGGCCTCCGCCTCGCCGGCTTCGATTCTACCGGGGCCGGGGCGGCGGGCGGCCCGGCTTCGGTCCGTACTCTCACTGCCAGGCTCCTTGCCGCGGGCGACAGTGTCACCCTGGACCTCGCACCGCAGGGGTTCCCGTGAGCCGGCGCGGCACGGCGCTCCTCCTCGCCCTGGCCACGCTCGTGGCAATCGGGCTCCTCGGAGCCATCGCGCTTTCCGTGGCGCGGGTCCAGCGCACGGTCACGCGCCAGAGCCTCGGGGCAGCGAGAGCCTCCTGGGCGGCACAGGCTGGCGTGGCACGCATCCTCGCCGACTGGCGCGCGCTCGGGCTGGAAAGCCTGTCTGTGGGCGCAAGCGCGAGCGCCGGGGTCACCACCCTCGATCCACTCACCCGATCCGCTGACTCCGTCGTCCGGCTTGGCAAGAGCGTGTTCGAAGTCAGGGTGTCAGGAGAGCGGCTTGATGCTGGCGCGATGGTGACGGCACGGGAGCCCCAGTCCGTTCTCGTGCTCCTGCTCCAGCCAGCCGCCCCGGACCGGGCGGCAGCCTGGGCCAGCGGGCCCGTCCGGCTGAGCGGCATGGCAAGCCTCAGCGGAGGCGATGCGGTGCCGGCTGGTTGGGACTCCTCATGCCCCGGTGCTGCAGCTCCGGGCCCGGGGGTACTGGCGCAAGGCGGCTCGACGGTTGACATGAGCGGGTGTACCGCCGCCGGCTGCCTGAGCGGAACCCCTCCAATTGCTCGCGACACCCTGGCCGCCGGCCCGGGTCACCTGGCAGCGCTCCATTCGTTCTGGGGGGCGATTGACACCCTCATTGGAGGCACGGTTTCCGGGGTCGCCCCGCTCGCCGGAGGCGGGATCTGTACCGACTCGGCCGGTCTCAACTGGGGGGCGCCGGAGGATCCAGCCCATCCTTGCTTCGATCTTTTCCGGGTGGTCGGGGCGCGCTCGGGGACCGCTCTGCTGAGCGGCACCGGGCAAGGGCTCCTCCTCGGAGAGGGCGACCTGGTACTCGACGGCGACTTCCGGTTCTATGGGGTGGTGGCCGCTTCCGGCTCGGTGATCCTGCGAGGCCGGAGCGAGGTGGTGGGAACTGTTCTCGCCGGCCTGTCGGGCTCCGATTCGCTGGTTCTTGCGGCCCAGGCCCGCCTCGCCCGCTCGGTCTGCGCCGTTCGCCGCGCCCTTGCCGGAACGGCCCGGCCGGTCCGGCTCCGGGTGAGAGGATGGTTCGCCGTACCATGACAGCCGCGCAGAATGCCATCTCCAGCCGTGACTTGCGATGCGCACCGCGGCCTCGAGGTCCATTCGGACCGGGTCGGAGCCACGTAAACACTTGAGAGAAGGTGCGTTAGGACATCTGACTCCACCCTGGCACATCGGTTGCGGCCTTACAGGCGGAGTAAACCGATTCGGCGCGGAGCCACTTCAGGCTCCGGACATCATTCGGAGGCAGGAGATGACTCGGAAGGGTTTCACGCTCATCGAGCTGTTGATCGTGGTGGTCATCATCGGCATTCTGGCCGCCATCGCGATCCCGAAGTTCGC
>JBBIMQ010000129.1:0-7759 GCA_037444345.1 Gemmatimonadota bacterium
GCGACCTCATGGTGTGGCTGCCCGCCGACCGGGTGCTCTTCACTGGCGACATTCTCGTGGAAGACGGTGTGACGATGGTGGTGGACGGCAGCTCGGCAGTGTTGCTCCGCACGCTGGATCTCATAGACTCGCTCGGCCCGCGGGTCGTGGTTCCGGGTCACGGGCGAATGCCGGCCGAGCCGGCGGAACTGGTCCGGCAGACCCGGGCCTACGTGGCCGGCCTCCGCGACCGGATGCGAGCCGCGGTCAGGGCGGGGCGATCCCTGCGCCAGGCGCTCGAGGATCTCCCGCCCGCTGACGCCGACCGTCCGGTCTCTCTCAACTCGCGGCAGCGCCGCAACGCGGTACGGGTCTATCTGGAGATGGAGCGGGAGGTGATGGGGTTTGAGAACGAGTAGGGAGCAGCGCGACCGGTGGGGTCGGGCAGGCGGGGCCAGGGTCGCGGCACGGCGTGCGCTGGTGGCTCTGGTGGCCCTCGTCGCCCCGCCGGCCGCGGCCCAACAGGCACGGCTCGTCAGCACCGAGCAGCTCGCGGCGGAGCTGGACCGGGGCGATGCGGTGCTGGTGGACGTTCGCCAGTCGTGGACCTCCTACCTGCAAGGCCACCTGCCGGGGGCGGTGTGGCTGCATGTCGAGTCGCTCCGGACGGGCGCGGGCGGCCTCCCGTTCCAGCTCTGGCCGGCGGAGGTCTATGCCCGGCTCTTCGACCGGTTGGGCCTCGCGGCCGCCCGGCCGGTGGTCGTCTACAGCGCGGGCGACCAGCTCGACGTGGCCGCCACCTTCGCCACCTGGATTCTGGAACACCTGGGCGGGCGCGACATCCGGGTGCTGGACGGGGGCTACGCCAAGTGGGTGCTCGAGGGGCGGCCGGTGACCCAGAGGCTCCCGCGGCGAGCCACCGCGCGGGGCGGCTGGCTCAGCGGCCAGGCGTTTCGGCCTCCGGTCGCCTCGCTGGAGGATGTGCGCCGGGCGGTCGCGGGCTCGGGCGCGCTCCTGGTGGATGCGCGGCCGGTGGAGCAGTTCCGGGGGACCGCGGGCGCCCAGCCTCGTCGAGGTCACATTCCGGGTGCCGTCAACCACCCGTGGAAGGACGATCTGGAAACCCGGGAGCTGGCGCTGGTGTGGAAGGACCGGGAGGCGCTCCGAGCCGGGTACGAGGCGCAGGGCATCACGCCCGATCGCGACATCATTCTCTACTGCAACACCGGCACCGAAGCGAGTCACCTGTTCTTCGCGCTGCGGAACCTGCTGGGGTACCCGCGGGTGCGGATCTACCTGGGTTCCTGGACCGAGTGGGCAGAACGAGAGGAGTTACCGGTGGAGATGCCTGCGGGGGAGTGAGCCCGGGGGCTCGAGACTGCCCGCGACAACGCCGGCAGGTCCACCTGCAGGGACTGCGGCAGGTTCGACACCGCGGCCTGGAGCCTGGGGCAGAGAAATTGTCAGGCGATCCTGGGGCCGCTGGGCTCGCCCCGACCTACACCATGCCGGGCCTGCTGAACGGCTTGTTCGTCTCCCGCGGCTGAGGCAGGCACACCTGGTATCGCGGGGCCTCCGGCATGGCACGGGGCCTGGATTCTGTCCCGGAGCGGTTCCTGCCGGCGGCAGGGCTCGGGCTGGCGGTTGCGAGCGGGGAGGGTTCGGCAGCGGGAGCGGTGGGCCCCGGCCCCACGGCGGCGGTGAGGGCCTTGGCCCCCGGGCGCCGGGGGCTATCTTGCAAGCACCTCGGGGCGGTAGCTCAGCTGGGAGAGCACCTGCTTTGCAAGCAGGGGGTCGCCGGTTCGATCCCGGTCCGCTCCATTGGCCCGGTTCTGGGAGGGCCACTCCTCCGGCGAGGGGTCGCGCCAGGTTCGACCCGGGCCACGCGGCCTCGGTGTCGCGATGCGGCCTTCCTCTGGTTCCGGCGAGCGGGGCAACGCACTCGGCCCGGCGGCCGGCTTCCCTGGCGGCCCCCGGATCCTGCCGCCGCTCGCCGGTGGCAAGCCGGCGGTCCGGGTCCCTGCCCGCGTTCCTGACTTTCGGCTGGCCGCTCGAGGGGCCGTCCGGCTCACCAATTGAAACGCCAGCGGCGCTACGGCGAGCTCGCGCCTGGGAGCCGAGCGGCGGCCCGCCGGCCCGCCTGACGCCGTCCGGGCTCAGGGACCGCGATGACCGGGACGCCTGACGACTTCTCGACCCTGACGCAGGCCTTGACCCCGGCGAGCATCGCGGGAGTGGCGGGCGCGGCTTTCGCCGGCGCCACGCTCGCGGCGGTCTCCGGGTTCGGGGGCGCGGCGATGTTGCTCCCGGTGCTCGTCGTGGTCTTCGGCCCTCGACTCGCGGTGCCGGTCCTCACGGTGGCACAACTGGTAGGCAACGGCAGCCGCGTGTGGTTCAACTGGCGGGACGTGGACCTGAAGGTGGTGGCCTGGTTCGCCGCGGGAGGGGTCCCGCTCGCGGTGCTCGGTGGTTGGCTGTTCGCGGCGGCGCCGCTCCACGCACTCCGCCGGCTCATCGGCGCGTTCCTGCTCTTCCTCGTGGCCTGGCGCCGCCTGCGCCCGGGACCGGTGTTCCGTCCGAGCCTGCGGAGCTTCGCGGGGATCGGCGCGGCCGCCAGCCTCCTCTCCGCTCTGGTCGGCAGCGTGGGGCCGCTCATGGCGCCGCTCTTCCTCGCCTACGGCCTGCTCAAGGGAGCCTACATCGGGACCGAAGCGTGCGCGACCGTGGTCATGCACCTGACCAAACTCGCGGTCTACCGGCAGGCTGCCGTCCTGCCCGATGCGGCGATCGCGGTCGGTCTCGCACTCGGGCCGGTAATGTTCGCCGGCTCGTGGGCCGGCCGGCGCATCGTGGACCGGATGCCGGAGCGGGTGTTCGTGGTCGCCGTCGAACTCGCCATGGCGGGGGCGGGGGTCCTGTTCCTGGTCGGAGGGTGACCGGGTGGGAAGGCGGTGCCGCTGGCCCGGGGGGGGCAAGGGGCCCGCCCCCTCCTCCCTCCGCGTTACGGGTGAACTCCGGAATCCGCGGCTGGTCACCCGGTCTGGTCAATCGGCCAGCTTTCGGTTCGCTCTTCCGGTGGCAGGTCGGCACGATACATGATGACGCGCGCCCGCTCCAGGGTGATGAGCCCACCGCCGATCATCTCGTCGAGCTCGGGCAGGACCGCCTGGATCTTCTCTTCCGTATCCACACACTCGATGACGATGGGGAGGTCCACGGACAGCGCCTCGAGGCGGTCGGTGCGAATTCGCGAACTGGCCCCGAATCCCATGATGGCGCGGAGCACGGTGGCGCCGGCGAAGTGCCGCTGGCGGAGCAGCTCGACGATCGCCAGGTAGAGGGGCTTCCCCTGATACTTGTCGCGCTCCCCGATGTGGATCCGCATGAGGGTGCGCTCGCCCTTGAATCCGTGCATGGAGTCTCCTCGCTCATCGTGCGGGCAAGTTGGCCGGTCCGGTCTCCTCAGTCGAGCGCCGCGCCGATCGCGGTCAGTGCGTCGTGGAGCCGCCGGAGCGCCGGGTCGAGTACCGAGGGCAGGCCGGGATCGGTCTCCCCATACGCGCGCAGCGTGGCCGCGAAGCAGTCTTCCAGGATCACGAGGCTCGACAGGACGAGCGCCTGGAGCGCCTGGCGACTGGAATACGGGCGAGGTTCGAGACCCAGCGCCCGAACCAGCTCGGCCAGGACCGCGCGAGCCTGCGCGATCGGCTCCTGGCCCCTCGACGGCAGCGCTGGCGAGAGGTCGTCAACCTGGCGCCGGAGCAGCCGCGGCGAGTCGCCGCCGGAGCCGCCCACGAGCCGGGCCAGCTCGTCGAGAGTCGCCTCGACGAGATCGAGACTGGCGGTGAGGTGGCGGCGCTGGCCGTCGCTAAGTCGGGGCGGAGTCGAGGCGGCACCGGACACGAGAACTCCCGCACCACGGTGTAGGAGCTATCAGCCGGGGCGGCGGTCGAGGGCGAGCTCCATCACCCGTCCGCTCCCAATGCTAAGGGGAGCGCCGCGAGTGTCAACGCGAGGGTGGGTGGCGTCCCTCGACGCCTGCCAGCAGCTCCACGCAGCGAGGAGGAGAGGGCCGGCAACGCAGACCGGTGCCGGCGAGGCGGAAGGTGGGGGGGGGCAACTCGCACGGCAGGGCGCCGGAGGGCGCCGCTTGACAGGCACCGGCCGGATCGCCATCTCCCGGCCGCCCCGCTCACCCATCGGAGGGAATCATGGACGCGGCTTCCCGGCGAGCCAAGCTGGGCCTCGCCCTGGCCGGCGGGGGCCTGCGCGCGGCGCTCTTCCACCTGGGCGTGCTCCGCCGGATGGCGGAACTCGACCTGCTCCGGTACGTCGAGGTCCTCTCCACCGTCTCCGGGGGATCCATCATCGGGGCGCTCTACATCCTGCTCCTCCGGCATCGGCTCGAGGCCGCCCCGTCGGGCCGCTTGAGTCGCGAAGAGTACCTGGCCCTGGTGCAGGATCTGGAGCGCATCCTGGTGCGCGGGGCCAGCAAGAACCTGCGGGTCCGGCTGTTCCTGAATCCGTTCACCGTGCTTAGGGTGATGCTCACGCCGTGGACGCTGGGGCAGGCGATGGGCCGGCTCTACGAGAGGTATCTCTTCCGGGCGGTCACCGAGTTGCCCGACTTCCGCCGCGGAGGTCCGGGCCGCAAGGTCGTCAGGCGGCCTGGCGCGGTGCCGCTCCGGGACCTGCTGGTGCGCCCGGGCGGCCGGCCAGTCGAAGGCGGCATCGAGGCCCACAACCGTTCGGTGACGGCCGCGGGCGGCTCGGCGGTGACCAACCATATCATCAACGCCACCGCGCTCAACTCCGGGTCCCGGTTCTGGTTTTCGAGTGTCGAGGCAGGGGACACCTATCTGGGGTGCGTCAGGCACAGCGAGCTCGGCGAGCTGCTGGACCGGAAGGCGCTGCTTCGCCAAGAAGCTTCGCGGCAAAGACCGGCTCCCGGCACGCGGGGATCTCTGCCGGGACGCGGGGAGGCGCCGGGGCCCGGCGCGGTCGCGCTGGCCCGCTGGTGGCTGGGCGACCGGCGACATCCGCCGACCGGCTGGGAGGAGCTCTTTGAGCTCGAGGGATTCCCGGGTCGCCTGACAGCCCCGGATGCGAGCCTGGGCCCGCTCCGCCGGGCCAAGCTCGCCGCCTGGTACCTGGCCCGGGGCCCGAGGATGACGCCTCCGGTGACCGGCGGCGTCCCGCCCGGCGAGCACTGGTTCCGGTTCTGGGCGGGGCTCAGGGATCTCGACGAGGAGCTCGCGGAGCGTGTCAGGGCAGAGGCCGAGGCCCGCGGCGAGCGGTGGGCTGCTCGGCTCCTGGAGTTCGTGATCGAGGTGTACCTGCTCCGGAGTGCCGAACTGGTCTCGCCGGCGATCGAGCGGTTCTGGGCCGAGGTCACCCTGGGGGATGCGGTGGCGGCCTCCGCCTGCTTTCCGCCGGTGTTTGCGCCGATCGCGGTGCCCCGGTTCTACGACGAGTGGTACGTGAGCCGGCTGGGTCTCACCGACGGCGGGGTGTACGACAATCTCGGGCTGACCGCGCTACTGGACGAAGAATGCAATTACATCGTCGCGAGCGACACCAGCGGCTTGCTGGGCGTTGCGGAGCGGGCGGCGGCGGGACGGCTGGGGATGAGCGCCCGGATCATGGGGATTCTGATGGAAGCGGTGGCGGAGGGGCAGCGTGCGGCGCTCAGGGAGCGGCGGCGCGTCTCCCGCGCGATCAGCACGCGCGGCGAATCCGCGGCCTGGGCCGATTTCCACGCCGGCCGGGACCTCCGGGCGCTGGCGTACTTCCACATGACCTCGCCGCGGGTCGGCGCCGAGGGGCTCGAGCTTGGGCTCGAGCCGGCGGATCTCGCCCGGATCCGGACCGATCTCGACGGCTTCGGCGAGGTGGAGATCGCGGCCCTGGTCAACCATGGCTACGACATGGCCGACCGGTACCTCAGGCAGTATTTCGCCGGGACCCCGTACCACCGGCCGGAGCTCTGGAAGCCTCCGGACGCCGCCCCGATGGCGCTGGAGGTGGACCTCAGGGTGCGGCGGATCCTGCGGGTGGGCCGGGCGCGATTCTTCCGGGCGCTCAGGCTCAGCAATCCGATCTCGTGGGCGCTGACCCTGGGGGGGGTGGCCTGGGCCATGTGGGCGGCGCGCTCCCTCACGGTCTCGCCCAAGGGGCTGGTCGTCGGGCTGGCGGAGCGCAGTGTGGAGGCTGCCGAGCGCTGGGTGCCGTTCATTGGCGCGGGGTGGGCCGCCGTAGCGATGCCCGCCTGGGAAATGATCGCGGCGGCGGCGGTGATCGTGGTTCTGGTGGTGACCTGGCGCCACCTGCTCGAGCGTCTCACCCGTCGCGGGACGCTGGAATGGGCGCGTCGCGTCGCGCTGCTGGGCCGGGCGGCGCGGGGCTACGCCGGGAACCTGCTCTGGCCGTTCGGTGCGGCGCCGGTGGGCCTGGCGCTCCTCGTCAGTGCCGCGGCATGGGTGAGCTACCTCGGATTCCACCTCCCGTTTCGGTGGTCGGCTAGGGTGCGGAGGCGGCGCGAGCCAGGCTGAGGCACTCCGGTCCCGGGCCGGCGGCCGTGCCAGGCGGCCTCGGCCGGCGAGACTCCTGGCGGCCTGGGTGAGGCTCGCGCCAGCGGGTCAGGACAAGGGCGGGTTGGAGAGTGCTCCTTCGGGCAGCCAGCCCAAGGCCTGAGCATCCTGAAGGGTGTCAATGTCGCGGCGGGCCGGGAGGGTGGCCGCTCGCAATCCGAGCTGGCGGGCGCGGCGCCGGGTCTGTTCCAGGACTGCGGCGGTGGACCAGGCGACGTGCTGGAAGAGCTCCGGGGCGGGGGCGCGGAGCCCGATCAGGTAGTACCCGCCGTCCTCGGCCGGGCCGAGGACCAGGTCGTGCCGCCGGAGCGCGTGCAGGGCCGTGGCGACGTCGGCACGGTCCAGCTCGGGGCAATCGGAGCCGACCAACACGACGCGGCGCGCGCCGGCACGGAAATGGGTGTCGAAGGCGGCGCGCAGCCGCTCTCCCAGGCCTCGACCCCGCTGGGGGTGGAAGGCCGCGATCGCGAGGTCGCCCAGCCAGGCGCGCACCGCGCGGCCCGCCCGGGGCGGGTCGTACCAGATCGCCGTGGCGTAGTGCGCTGGCGCACTGGTCCGTTGCACGGTCTGGTGCGCGAGCCGGGCGTACAGCGCGGCGGCCTGCTGATCGCCGATCGCGCGGGCCAGGCGGGTTTTCACCCGCCCCGGCTCCGGCAGCCTCACGAAGACGCCGAGCACGTCAGGCGGCGGTGGACGCGGAGCCATTGCGCCAGGCGGCGAGCCGCGCGGGTGGCACGCCGAGGGAGTAGAGGATGATGAGCGCTGCATGCTGGAGCCAGGTCCGGAGGACGCCATGGTCGCGGTAGCGCCGGCCGGAGGTGAGGAGGGTGGCGGGGAGTCGCTCAATCGGGTGCCGCCGCCTGAGGGTTCGGATCAGGGCCACGTCCTCCATGATGGGGAGGTCCGGGTATCCGCCGGCCTCGTCGAACGCGTCGCGCCGCAGCAGCAACCCCTGGTCGCCGTAGGGCAGGTCGAAGAGGGACTCGCGCAGCCGCTGGCCGCGCTCGATGAAGCCTTTCCAGCGGGGCGGCAGATCGATCGCGAAGCGGAACACGGCCACCGCGAACGGCGGCTGCCCGCCCACGGTCTCGCGGAGTACCCTGCAGGCGTCGGGGCCTAACCGCGAGTCGGCATGGAGGAAAAGGAGCCTGTCGCCGCGCGCCGCGCGGGCGCCGGCGTTGAGTTGCCGG
>JBBIMQ010000130.1:0-659 GCA_037444345.1 Gemmatimonadota bacterium
CGGGGCCGCGTTCGAGCGGGCCGACTCGGGGCGGGTGGGGCTCCGCGCGACCGCGGCCTACTGGAACACCCTGGGCTTCTCTCTGGCCGGTACCCGAATCCTGACCCGAGTGTGCGACGAGCTGTACCAGCACCTCCAGCGTCTCTCGGTGGTCTTTCACGCCCGCGCCCGCACCGGCGATCTGGTCACCCGGCTGGGCCGCGACGTGGACCTCCTCAAGGAGGTCGCGGTGACCGCCCTGCTCCCCCTGGCCGCCAACCTGCTCATTCTCCTGGTGATGGCCGGCCTCATGGTCTGGCTCAACTGGGCGCTCGGCCTCCTCGCCCTTGGCACGCTGCCCTTCTTCTGGCTCGCCGCGGCGCGACTGGCTCCGCGGATCCATCGCGCGGCCCGCCGCCAGCGCGCCCGCGAGGGGGCGGTGGCTTCGGCGGCGGCGGAGGCCATGGGTGCGATCAGAGTGGTCCAGGCCCTGGCCCTCGAGGGCACCCTGGCCGGCCGCTTCGCGCGCGAGAATCGGGGTGGACTGGGCGATGAGGTGAGCGGCCGCCGGCTCGCCGCGCGCCTGGAGCGAACCGTGGACGTGCTGGTGGCGGTGGCGACGGCGCTCGTGCTCGCAGCCGGGGCCGCCCACGCCCACCGCCGCCGCCTCACGCCCCGCG
>JBBIMQ010000130.1:669-7697 GCA_037444345.1 Gemmatimonadota bacterium
TTGCTGGTGTTCCTGAGCTACGTCAAGAGCGCCTTCAAGCCGATGCAGGACGTGGCGAAGTACACCGGGCGGCTGGCCCGGGCATGGGCCGCCGCCGAGCGGGTGGCGGAGGTGCTGGATCGGGAACCGGACGTGGCTGACCGCGGTGGCGCCATCGTCGCTCCTCCGTTTCGGGGCGCGATCCGCTTCGAGGCCGTGACGTTCGCCTACGAGCCGGGCCGCCCGGTGCTGGCGGACCTCACCCTGGCGGTGCCCGCCGGAGGCCGGATCGCGATCATGGGGCCCTCCGGCGCCGGCAAGACCACGCTCGCCGGACTGCTGCTCCGATTCTTCGATCCGGAGCGGGGCCGCATTCTGATTGACGGGCGCGACATCCGGGACTACACCCTGGCCTCGCTCCGGCGCCAGATCGCCGTGGTCCCGCAGGACACCATTCTCTTCGCCGCAACGATCCGCGAGAACATCGCGCTGGGCGCCCCGGCGGCGACGGCCGCGGAGATCGAGGCCGCTGCGCGCCTGGCCAATGCCCACGAGTTCATCGCGACCCTCCCTGGCGGCTACGACAGCGTGGTGGGGGAGCGGGGGGCGACGCTGTCGAACGGGCAGCGCCAGCGGATCGCGATCGCGCGGGCGGCGCTCCGGCGCACGCCGATCGTGATCCTCGACGAACCCACCACAGGCCTGGACCGCGAGAACGCCTGCGCGGTCGGCGAGGCGCTGGTCCGGCTTTCGGCCGGCGCCACGACTCTGATCCTGACCCACGATCCCGAGCTCGCGGCCCGAGCCGACCGGGTGGTCTGGCTGGAGCACGGGCACCTCGGGGAGCGGCATCATGCTCTCACGAGATGACGCCGGGCTGGTCTGCCGGGACCCGGCGCTTCCGGGCCTCGCGGCGCTGCTCGACGCCGACGGCTTCGCCGAGGAGCTGGGGCGCCTGGCGCCGGCGGCGGGAGTGCGGGGCGCGAGAGCGGGGTACGTCCGCTACAAGCCAGGCACCAACGCGCTCGTCGCCTACGACGTTCTCACCGCCCGGGGCGTCGTACCCGTCTATGCCAGGACCTTCCGGCCCGAGGCCGGCCCGCAGATCCGCCGGCCGCGCGGCCGGCCGGGGCGGACCGGCCTCCTCGGTATCGGGGTGACGAGCCTGGCGGCCTGCCATGCGCTCGTGCGGGAGTTCCCGAACGATCCCCGCCTGCCGGCGCTCCCGGTGCTGGATCGGATCTCGGTGGCACCGGGCGGGGGCGGCATCGTGGAAGCGGGAGTCGCGGCCGGACCGGCGCGGCTGGTACCGCTCCGGTACAAGCCGGAGCGGCGCTGGGTCGGCCGCTACGACGGGGCCCCTCATGTCACCCCGCTCGTGCTCAAGGCGTACGCGCCAGCTCGGTTCGGATCTGCTCTGGCCGGTGCCGCGGCGTTCCGCGAGGGGGAGGTTCTGCGGCTCGCCCCGGCGGTGGCCCGCTCGGAACCGCTGGGACTCATGGCCTTCCGCTGGGTCGAGGGCGACTTGCTGAGCGACCGGCTCGAGTCACCGGACCTTGCCCTGGCCGAGGTGGAGCGCGCGGGTCAGGCGCTGGCCGAACTCCATGCCCAGCCGGGGCGGGGGCTCGCGCGCCTGACGCGGGCCCGGGAGGCCGCAGAGCTGGGCGCCGTGGCGGAAAGCGTGGCGTGGCTTGCGCCGCGCGCTGCCGGTGCTGTACGGTGCCTCGCGCGCCGCCTCGTCGCAGCCCTCCTCGAGCTTCCGGAGGAGGCGGCCGCGATTCATGGCGACTTCTACGCCAAGCAGCTGGTGATGACCAGCCGCGGGGCGGTTGTGCTCGACCTCGACCGCGCGGCGCTGGGCGATCCCGCACGCGACGCCGGCCGCTTTCTCGCCCACCTGGAACGCGACCGGCTCCGCGGCTGGCTCGGCGCATGGGAGGCCGCTCGTCTCGGGGAGGCGTTCCTGTCCGGCTACCGGAGCGCCACCGGCTGCCTGCCGGCCCGGCTCGGGCTCTACACGGCCCTCGGCCTGCTCCACCTCGCCCCCGATCCGTTTCGGCACCGCGAAGGGGACTGGGCCCAGCGGATCGAAGCCCTGGTGGACCGGGCCCTGGCGGTGGAACGGCAGGACAGAGGCGTGCCCCGATGACCGCCTCTCTCACGAGTCCCCTCCCGGCGGACCCCGGCCTGCCGGCGCTCGCCCGGGCGCTGGATCCAGCCGCGGCCCGGCGGATGCTCGAAGCCCACGCCGCCACCCCCCTCGAGGCGCTGGAGCTCACGCTCCGTGGCCTCCGGCTGGTTCGCCACAAGCCGGGCCGCCGGGCCGTGGTCGAGTACCAGCTCCAGGTGGATCAGCGGACGGGTCGCCAGGCGGTGACGCTGCTGGCCAAGGTCCGTGCCAGAGGGGCGGACCGCACCGCCTTTCACCTGTCTCGCGAGCTGCGAGCCCGCGGCCTCAACGAGCAGTCGCCCCGCGGGATTGCGGTGCCGGAACCGGTGGCGCTCGTCCCCGAGGCGGACCTCTGGCTCCAGCGCCGGGCGCCCGGCCTCCCGATCCAGACCCTGATCCGGGCCTCCGAGGCCGCGCCAGCGGCCGGGCGGGCGGCCGAAGCGCTCGCCGCGCTCCACCACTCGGGGGCGCATCCCGGGCGCCGCCATGCGCTCGACGACGAGCTCGCGATCCTCGACGCCTGGCTCGAGAGCGCCAAGGTCGAGCGGCCCGACTTGCGCCGGCGGATCGAGCGCCTGGCGGCACGCTGCCGCGAGCTGGCCCGGAGTGCAGGTCTCGACCGGAGCGCGTGCATCCACCGGGATTTCTATCACGAGCATGTCCTGATCGGCCGCTCCCTCGCCTGGATCCTCGATCTCGACTGCCTGGCGGAAGGGGAGCCGGCGCTGGACGTCGGCAACTTCGTGGCCCACCTGATGGAACTGGGTCTCAGAGAGGCTGGCGACCCGGATCGCTTCCGGTGCGCGGTGGACACCTTCCTCGCGCGCTCGCTGGAGCTCGACCCCGGCCTGTCTCGGGAGGCCGCTGACGCCGCCACGACCCTGGCGCTGGCGCGGCACATCGGGTTGAGCGCCAGGCTCGCGGGGCGGGCCCACACCACGGCGGCACTGGTCGCCCTGTGTGAACGGCGCTCGGGTCTCGCCGGAGGCCGGCGATGAGGACGCGGGGGCTCCTCGCGGGCTCCGTGATCCTCGGGGCCGGCTCCCTCGGGGGTCAGGCCGCAGCACCGCCCGACGCCGAACTCCTGCTCCGCACCGGCGGGGTCTGGGAGAGCAACCTCGAGCACGAGCGGAACCCGCGTGGCGCCTACGGCGGGCTCGTGGCTCTGGGGCTCGAAGTCCGTGACAACCCGGTGCGCCCCACCGTGAGCCTCGATTACGAAGTCGCGCTGCACCGCTATACCACGCCGACCCGCTGGGACCGGACCAGCCAGCGTGGGGGACTCGACCTGGCCTTGCCCCTCGGTCGGGGGCCGGTCTGGCTTCTCGGTGGCGGGTTCTCGCTCAACGGCTCGTTCGACGATCGCGAGCTCGGGAACGAATACCGGGGGGGCACCGGCCTCGCCGTGATGCTGGCACCGGGCCTGACGCTGGAAGTTGCCGGCGCGCTCCGATTCAAGCGCTACCCCGACGATTCCGGCCGCAACGCCACCAGCCGGTACGCCGAGCTGGAGCTCAAGCGGCGCTGGGGCGCTGCCATCCGTCTCGCGGCCGGTGCGCGGGCCGAGACCAACGTGGCCTCGAGCCCGCGCCACAGCTATCGCCGCCTGACCGGGGAGTTAGGCCTGCGCCTTCGCCCCTGGAGGGCTGACGTCCTCGAGGCCCAGGTCAGACTCCGGCGCCAGCGCTATCCGGCCCGGCAGGTGGAAGCGGACGGGCGCCGGGCCGACCGCCGGGACGCCCGCGTGAACCCGGCCCTCGGTTGGACTCACCGGCTGCGCGAGCGCCTGGACGTGTCGCTGATCTACGAGTTCGAGGCTCGCCGATCGAACGATCCCGAGAAGCGCTTCGACGCCCACCTCCTCTCCCTCCTCGTGACCCGGCGGTGGTGATCCGGCTCGACTCCGGCACCGGGCCCGGCTTCGAGGGTTGTATCGAAACGGTGCAGGTGGCACATGGCATGACGGGCCTGAATCGCGCCAGGTCGCCCTTGCCAAATGGCCATCCTCCGGTAGCCAGGACGGTTGCGGTTCGCCGCCGCGCCGTGGCGACACGGTCCGGATCATGCCTCGGTGCCCCGCGTTCGTCCCCGAGCCAGTCCGTCTCTGTCTCGCTTCGAGGGCCCGTGCCCGTGTCCGAGGCTCCGCGTCTGACCGTGGTCCCGGTGACCGACTCATTCGCGGCAGTGTGGCCAGCTCTCGCCGCCGAGTGCGGGCTGGAGCTCGCCGCCGGGGGCGAACGGGTCGCTGGCGAGGAGCGGCCGGGGGTGACCGCGGTGAATGCCGCGGGCGCGGAGGAGGCGCTGGGCGGCATCCTGGCCGGTCTGCGGGAGAAGGGCCAGGCGATCGCGGCCGTGGGTGCGGTGGTCGATCACCGGATCGCCCTGGCCGCGATCCGGGCCGGGGCGGCGGAGTACTTCGCCCTGCCTCAGGACTACGAGCTGTTGCGGCGCTGGCTGCTAGAGCAGGCGCAGGCGCTGCGGGTCGAGCGCGACGGCCTGTCCTTCGCCCGGCGCGAGGCCGCCAAGTACCCGTTCAAGGGAATCCAGGGCGAGAGCCCGGCGCTGCGCGAAACCCTCGACCGGGCGGCGCGCATCATCCCGCATTCGGGGGTGACGGTGCTCATCACCGGGGAGACGGGGACCGGCAAGGAGCTGCTGGCCCGCGCGATCCATTATCACGGCCCGCGCCGCGAGGCGCCCTTCGTCGAGGTGAATTGTGCAGCGATCCCCGAGCACCTGCTCGAGAGCGAGCTGTTCGGACACGAGAAGGGCGCGTTCACGGGCGCGACCGCCGCCAAGCCGGGCCTGTTCGAGGTGGCAAACGGAGGCACCCTGTTCCTGGACGAGATCGGCCACCTCTCGCTCCCGCTCCAAGGCAAGCTGCTGCGGGTGCTGGAACAGCGCACGTTCCGGCGGGTCGGCGGCACCGCCTTGAGATCCGCCGACGTACGGATCATCGCGGCCACTCACCTGGACCTGGAGGCGGCGGTCCGGCGGGGGGAGTTTCGCGAGGATCTGTACTATCGGCTCAACATCGTGGAGCTGCGGCTCCCCCCCCTGCGCGACCGGGGCGGGGACGTGGTTCTGCTCGCGCGCAGCTTTCTGCGCCGCTTCGCCCTCGAGTACGGTGTTCCCGAGCCCGCGCTCACGGCGGCCGCGGAACGACGGCTGCTCGCCCATCCCTGGACCGGCAATGTGCGGGAACTCCGGAACGTTCTCGAGCGGGCCGTCCTCTTGTCTCGAGGTCCGGCCCTGGATGCCCCGGATCTCCAGCTCGACGCTCGCGAGGCCCTCCCGGGCGGCGGGCCGGTTCCGTTCCCGGCCAGCCTGTCAGAGATCACTCGCGCCGCCGCCCGGGCGATGCTCCAGCTCTGCGGCGGCAACAAGAGCGAAGCCGCCCGGCGGCTTTGCATTTCCCGCACCCGGCTCCTGCGGCTGCTCGCGAGCGCCCGCCGGAGCCCCCGTCCCGAGGCTCCCCATGACGCGTGACGGATTCTTGGTACTCCTCGCTCTGATCCTCGCCTGCGGCGGCGACTACGGCACCTCCGCGAGCGGCGGCGGGGGCGCCGCCCCCCCTGACACGAGCCTCGAGCCCGGGCTGGTCTTCCTCCGCCCGGCGAGCGGTGCCCCTCCGCTGGGCGAGCGGCAGGTTTCCTTCTGGGCGGTCAGGGGCGAGAGCCGCGAGGTCCGGTTGATGTACACCAGCTTGCCGGGCCAGACCGACTCGGCGGAGTTCGCCCGCTTCCGGGTGGACGCGCGATCGCTGGTCAACCGGCCGGACGGAACGCCGATCGCGCCGGGCGACTCGATCCTGATCAGCCTGACGATCGTGGACACGCTCCGGTTCATGACCGACTTCCAGCCCCAGGGTCTCCAGTTCGCCGCCAGCCGGCCGGCACGGCTCTGGCTCAAGTTCGGCGAGGCGGACCCCGACCTCAACGAGGATGGAGTGGTCAATGCCGCGGACACGACGCTGCTCCTGGGTCTGCGGATCTGGCGGCAGGAGCGGCCGGGCGACCCCTGGACCTCGCTGCCGAGCGTCGTGGACACGCTGAACCAGGAAGTCGAGGCCGACGTCTCGGGGTTCACCCGGTACGCCGTGGCGTACTGAGCGTCTGGTGGCGGTGCCTGATGTCCCGGTCCGAAGCAGTGCCCAGGGAGGTTCTGGATCTGGCCGAGGCGGACCTCCGGCGGGGCGATCTGGCCCCGGCCCGGGCCCGGCTCGAAGCCCTGCTCGCCGATGATCGGTGGCCTCGAACCGCGGAGTTCCGGCGGGCCGTCAATATGCTGGGTGCGGCCTACTTCGAGCTGGGGATGCTGGAGGAGGCGGAGCGCGAGTTTGCCCGGGCGCTGGACCTTGCCAGCCTTGCCGGGGATCCCCTGACGCTCGCCCGGGCCACCAACAACCTCGGGCTCATTGCCAATATCCGGGGCCGGCACGCCGAGGCACTCACCCGCTACCATCTCGCCCTCCCCGCCTATCAGCGCGGCGGGAGCACCGCGGGCATGGCGGAAACCTGCCACAACCTCGCCATCACGTGGCGCGACCTCGGGCGGCTGGAGGAGGCGGAACGATACGAACGGCGCGCGATCGTGTACGCCCAGGAAGTCGGCAACCGGCGGATCCTGGCCATGGCCCATGTGGGGCGCGCGGAGCTGTGCCTGCGGCGGGGCGAGGCGGCGGTGGCGGAGGCCGGCGCTCGGCGGGGCGCCGAAGCGTACGCGGCGATTCCGGACGCGCTGGGGCAGGCGGACGCCCTCCGGCTCCAGGGCGAGGCCCGGCTCGCGCTCGGGAACCTCGCCGCCGCACGCAGCGCGCTGGATCGGTCCGTGACCCTGGCGCAGGAACACGGAGCGCTCCTCCTCCTGGCCGAGGCGC
>JBBIMQ010000131.1:0-7675 GCA_037444345.1 Gemmatimonadota bacterium
TTCTGCACGGCCTCCGCCGCCTCGGGGCCCAGGGTTTCCCGGGCCGGCGCCACCAGGGTGCTGAGCAGGGCGGGCACCTGGTCCGGCTTCCCCTCCTGTAGGCCGAGCAGTGCCGCGGCCAGGGCCCGCCGGAGCGGAAGGGGGAAGGTGAGGCTCGCCAGGCGGGCCTCGAGCGCGGCCAGGCGCCGCTGAAAGCCCCGCTCCGACAGGGGGGGGTGGAGCAGGGCCAGGTCCTGCGCCACCCGGACCACGAGCCACAAGGCGTAGAGCCCCTCCCGGCGCGGTCCCCGGCCCGTGCGCGGCAGGAGGCTCACCAGCTCGAGCGCACCCGGATCCCAGTCCGTCACAACCCGAGCTCCAGCACCCTTGGCAGCACCTGGTCCGGCGCGATGTCGGCCAGACAGCGGTGATGCCCCAGCGGGCAGGCCCGGCTGCCCCGGCTGCTACAGGGGCGGCAAGAGAGCGCGCGCTCGAGCACCACGGCCCGCGCCCGGTAGGGAAAGAAGCCGAACTGCTCCACCGTGGGCCCGAAGAGGGCCACCACCGGGGTGCCGACCGCGGTGGCCAGGTGCATGAGGCCGGTATCCCCCGCAACAGCCACCCGGGCGCGGGCGAGGAGGGCACCGGCGCCCTGGAGGTCGAACCGGCCCGCGGCGTTCCGGCCTCGCTCCCCGGCGGCGCGGGCCACGACACCGGCGGCGACCTCATCCTCGGAGCCGCCCAGAACGGTCACCAGCCATCCCTCGCGGCCGAGTGCCGCGGCGAGCCGCTCCCAGTGGGCGAGGGGCCATCGCTTGGTGGGATGGGCGGCGCCCGGGACCAGCGCCACGACACCGCGGCCCGGGTCGGCGCCGTCCAGCCACTGGTCCACCGCCTCGAGGGCTCGGGCCTCGGGAAAGAACTCCGCCGGCTTGCCGTCGGGCCGGACGTCGAGTTCCCGTGCCGCCTCGAAGTACCGTTCCGCGACCGGGAGCCGGTCCGGATAGACGTCGCGCTTGTGGCGGATCAGCTCGCGGCGCGCCCCCCGGCGAGCGTCGAAGCCTCGCCAGTGCCCCGGGACCAGGAGCCGGAGGATCCTGCTCCGCAGATTGCCGTGCAGATCGAGGAGATGGGTAAAGCGGCGCCGCCGGATCTGCCGCGCCACCCGGGCCAGGCTGTCGCCCGGCCCGAGCGCCAGGACCTCGTCGAGCCGGGGGTTGCCGGAAAGGAGGGGCGCGAAGGCGCGCCGGGTGAGTGCCGCGATCGTGGCACCGGGGTGGCGGGCCCGGAGCGCCCGGATGAGCGGGGTGGCGAGCAGGACGTCGCCGAGCGACGAGAAACGGACCAGCAGGATGCTCGGGGCGGCGGACATGACGAGTTCCCGGTCGGCGGACGGCGATTGGCCCAAAACTAATGGCGGTCCGGGGCGATCCCGTTGGCCTCTCTCCCGCGGCCGCGCTACAATTCCCTCGCGATGCCGCGTCCCCGCCGGATTCTCTGGGTTGACGACGAGGTCGAGAGCCTCACGTCCCACATCCTCTTTCTCGAGGAGCAGGGCTTCACCGTGGAGAAGACCGCCCACTGCGACGACGCCCTGGTCCTGCTCCAGCGCCAGCCCTACGGCGTGGTGCTGCTCGACGAGCAGATGCCGGGCCGCCGGGGCCTCGAGCTGTTTCGCGCGATCCGGACCATTGACGCCACCCTGCCGGTCGTCATGGTGACCAAGAGCGAGGAGCCCGGCACCCTGAAAGACGCGATCGGCGTCGAGGTGTCCGACTATCTGGTGAAGCCGGTCAATCCCCGCCAGATCCTCTCGGTGGTCACCCGCTTGCTGGAAGGCGACCGGATCCGGCAGCAGCGGCTCTCGCGCGATTTCGCCGCCCGGTTCCGCGAGCTCGAGGCGCAGCGGCAGGCGCCGCTGGGCTGGCGGGAGTGGATCGAGCTGTCGGTGGAGATCGCCGAGTGGGACGTGCGGCTCTCGCAAGCCGAGGAGCCGGGGCTGCAAGAGGCGTTGCGCACGCTCCAGGCGAGCCTGCGCCAGGATTTCGCCCGGTTCATCGAGCGAGAGTACCGGGGCTGGCTCCGGGGCCGGCGGGCGGATCGGCCCCCGCTCAGCCTGGACATCGTGCCGGAGTTCGTGGAGCCCGCCTATCGGACCCACGGGCGGGTGCTCCTGGTGGTGGTGGACTGCCTGCGGCTCGACCAGTGGGAGGCGATCCGGCCGCTGGTGAGCGCCCGGTTCGACGTGGAGACGTCCTATTACCTCTCGATCCTTCCCACCGCAACGCCGTTTGCGCGCAACGCCATCTTCTCGGGGCTGCTCCCCCGCGAGATCGCGCGGCGCCACCCCGATTGGTGGCGCGATCAGGACGAGCAGAGCCTCAACGCGCGGGAGGCCGAGTTGCTCGCGGCCCAGCTCGCCAGCCGCCACGGGCGGCCGGTGCCGGCGCGCTACGAGAAGGTCTTCACCGCGGCCGACGGCGAGCTCCTGCTCACCCGGCTCCCGGCCCATCTGGCGACCGACGGGGTGACGGCGCTGGTGTTCAACTTCATTGACCAGCTCACCCACGGGCGCACGGAGAACTCGACGCTCTACGAGGTGGCGCGGGACACGGCCGCGCTCCGGAACCTGACCCGCACCTGGTTCGAGCGCTCCCCGCTCTGGTTCGCGTTGCGCGAGGCCGAGCGGCGAGGCGTGCCGGTGCTGCTCACCACGGACCACGGCTCGATTCACTGTCACACCCCGGCCACGGTGTACGCGCGGCGCGACGCCACCCTGAACCTGCGCTACAAATTCGGCGAGGATCTCCGAGCCGAGGAGCGGGACGCGGCGGTGGTGGTGGACGACCTGGAGGCGTTCGGGCTTCCCCCGCGGTCGGGCGGGAGCCGGCTGCTCCTGGCGACCAGCGACCGCTTCTTCGTGTACCCCACCAAGCTGCGGGAGTACCAGGCGCGGTACCGGGGCGCCTTCCTCCACGGCGGGGTCACGCCGGAGGAGATGGTGCTCCCGATCGCGCTCCTCACCCCGCGCCGCGCCACGTGAGTCGTTCCGCCCGCCGGCTGCTCGGTTTTCTCCGGCCCTATCGCGGGGTGCTGCTGCTCGGCTTCGGGGCCACGGCTCTGGCCTCGCTGCTCGACGCGGTGACGGTGGTGCTGCTGCTCCCGCTGCTTCGCCACCTCTTCGGCTCGGCCGGCGCGCTGGCCGCGCCGGCGGGGCTCGAGGCGGCGGTGGAGCGGCTGCTCGGGCCGCTGCTCGCGGGTGCCAACCCGGCCGGCGTCACCCTCCGCCTGGTCGCGCTCCTCTGGGCCGCGCTGCTCGCCAAGAACGCCCTGGCCTATCTCGCGGGCCAGCTCAGCGTGCGGGCCCAGGAGGGGCTGGTGCGCGATGTCCGCTCGGCGCTCTTCGAGCGTCTGCTCCGGCTCGATCTGAACCGACTGGAGCGGACCCGGGGCGGGCAGCTCGCGGCCCGGGTGATGGGCGACGCCGACCAGCTCAAGGTGGCGGTGAGCGCGAGCCTGGCCTCGTTCTTCCAGAACCTGGTGGCGATCGCGGCCACGCTCGCGCTCATGGCGCAGCTTTCCTGGCGCCTGACAGCCCTCACTCTGGCGGCGGCGCCCGCGCTGCTTGTGGGGATCCGCGCTCTCCTCCGGCGGCTCCGGCGCCATGCGCGGGCCCGGGCGGAGGAGGCGGGCGAGATGACGGCCACAGTGAGCGAGCGGGTGGGCGCGGTCAAGCTGATCCGGGCGAGCGGAGCCGAGGCGCGGGAGGCGGAACGCTTCCGGGCCCAGGCCGACCACTACCGGCGGCAGGTGATCCGCACCCAGCAGTTCGCAGCACTCACCGCCCCGGTAAGCGAGCTCTTCGGCGGGCTCCTGCTCGTGCTCCTCATCGCCGCGGGGGCGCATCCCGGTCTTGCGGGCCCGGCCCTCAGCCCCCAGGCGCTCCTCGTCTTCATCGTCGCCGCGCTCCGGCTCATGCCGCCGCTCAAGGCGATCACCCAGTTCCCGAGCCTCATGGCCGGGGCGCTGGGCAGCGCGGACCGGGTCTTCGACCTGCTGGCGCTCCCGCCGGCCGAGCCGGACGACAGCCGGCTCCCGCGGGCCCGGTTCGAGCGGGAGATCCGGTTCGAGGGAGTGTGGTTCAGCTACGGCCCGGAGCACCGCGCCGGATCGCGGGGCGGGGCGGGTCCGCGGGCGGCGGAGGCGGTGCCGGTGCTCCAGGACGTGTCGTTCACTGTCAGGCGCGGGCAGGTGGTGGCGCTGGTCGGGCCGTCCGGTGCGGGCAAGACCACCCTCGCGGAGCTTCTCCCCCGCTTCCGCGAGCCCACCGCGGGCCGGATCCTGCTCGACGGCGTCCCGCTCGGGGCCTGTTCCCGGGCCTCGGTGCGCGCGCTCCTGGGTTTCGTGGGCCAGGAGACCATCGTCCTTCACGATACGGTGCACGCCAACATCGCCTACGGCCGGCCCGACGCGACCCGCGCCCAGGTGGAGCAGGCGGCGCGCGCAGCCCACGCCCACGGCTTCATCGCCCAGCTCCCTCAGGGCTACGACACCGTGCTGGGCGAGCGGGGCACCCGGCTCTCGGGCGGCCAGCGGCAGCGCATCGCCATTGCGCGCGCCCTGCTCCGGGACCCGCCGATTCTCATCCTCGACGAAGCCACCAGCGCCCTGGACAGCGAATCGGAGCGCCTGGTGCAGGACGCCCTGCTCCGCCTGATGCGCGACCGCACCGTGCTGGTGATCGCTCACCGGCTGACCACGGTCCGGCACGCCGATCTGATCCTGGTGCTGGACGGCGGCCGGATCGTCGAGCGCGGCACCCACGAGGAGCTGCTGGCCGCCGGGGGCCTCTATCAATCGCTGTACCGGCATCAGTTCGCGTCCGGCTCGCCCGCAGCGCTCTCATGACTCCTCCCTTTGCCGGGCTCCGGGTCCTGCTGGTCGCCCCGCTGGACGGCCACGCCAACGCTCACAACGCCCTCCGGCGGCGGGCCCTGGAGCGGCTCGGCTGCGCGGTGCAGCACTACGACCCCGACCGGGTAGGCTGGCTGGAGCGCATGGTGCGGCGGGACCAGGAGGCCCGGCTCCGCGGCGTGCTGGAGCAGCACCGCCCGGAGGTCGTGATTGCCGTGGGCTGGGAACGGCTCGAGGCGCGGGCGGTGGAAGCGCTGCGCCAGGCCGGCCGGCGCAAGTGGGCCCTGGTCCTGGGCTACGACCTGAAAGAGGCCGAGGCCGCCGCCGAGGTGGCCATGGCGTACGACCAGGTCTTCGTGGCGAGCAGCGCCGGAGTCGAGTATCTGGACCGCCACGGGGTGAAACACGCCAGTTACCTCGCGCCGGGCTGCGACCCCTCGGTGCACAAGCCGCTCCGCGCCCGCGGCATCTTTCGGGCGAACGTGGTCTTCGCCGGAAGCGCCAACCCGCGGCGCGAGGAACTCCTGGCGGCGCTGGTGGAGTACGGACTCGCCCTCTGGGGCCCCGGCTGGCGCCGCACCTCGCTCAGGGACTATTGCCGGGGGGAACTCCCCGGCACCGAGGATTACGTCCGGGCCTACGCGGGCGCCACCGTGGCGGTGAACATCCACCGCACGGCCTCGGCGGATCCGGCCCGGGACGGTAGCGGCGTGAACCGGCGCACCTTCGAGCTGGCGGCGATCGGCACGGCCCAGGTGGTGGATAGCCGGGGCGACCTCGCCCGCCACTTCGAGGACGGCTCTGAGGTCCTCACGTTCTCGACCCCGGAACAGCTCAAGGGGCAGGTGCGCCGCGCTCTCCAGGAAGACAAGTACCGGGAGCGCCTGGCGGAGAATAGCCGGCAGCGCGCGCTCCGGCAGCACACCTACATGCACCGGATGGCGGAGCTCCTGGCGCAGGTGACGGGCCGGGCGCCGTGACCCGGCCGGCCCGGGGCGGGGCATGAGAGTCGCCGGAATCTCGCTGGTCGCCGATGCGGTGCGGCTCGAGTTTCCCGTGCTCGAGGCGCTGCGCTCGATTCTCCCCCTCTGCGACGAGCTGGTGGTCAATCTCGGTCCTTCCGATGACGGCACCGAGGCTTTGGTCCGCTCGCTCGCCGACCCCCGCCTCCGGCTGATCCGGGGCGAGTGGAACCGGTCCCTGGGGGGGGCGATGCTCGCGGTGGAGACCCAGCGCGCGCTCGAGGCGGCGCGAGGCGACTGGGCGCTCTACATCCAGGCCGACGAGGTGCTGCACGAGGACGGGGTGGCGCCGCTCCGGGCCGCCATGGAAGCAGCGCTCGGGGATCGCCGTGTCGAGGGGCTGCTGGTGGATTTCCGGCACTTCTACGGTACGCCCGACTGGGTGGGCACGGGACGGGAGTGGTATCGCCGCGAGGTGCGGGTGGTGCGGCTCGGCGCGGGGGTGAGAAGCCACGCCGATGCCCAGGGGTTCCGGGTCGGGGTGCCGCCGCGCCGGATCCGGGCCCGGCCGAGCGGTGCCACCTACTACCATTACGGCTGGGCCCGGCCGCTGGAGGCGCTCAGGGCCAAGCGGATCGCCGATCAGGAGCTGTACTACGGCGGCGCCCCGCGGCGCCCGCCGATCGGCGAGCGGTTGCCCCGGATCGTGGGCCTGCGGCGCTTTCGCGGGACCCATCCCGCGGTCATGGCGGAGTGGATCGCGGCACGGCGGGCCCGGATGACGCCGGGCTTCGCTCCGGGACGGTGGAACGCGCGCCGGCTCCGGCTCGCGCTCTCGCTCGGGATCGAGCGGCTCACCGGCTGGCGGCCGTTCGAGTTCCGGAACTATGTGGAGTGCTAGCGCCGCCAGGCGGCTGGTCGCCGGGGCCGCGGGCCCGGCGGCGGGCGCCGGATGACCCCGCCACCCGCCGGCCTCCAGGTCCTCATCACCCAGCACCAGGGCGGGGGATCCGGCGCCGTCACGTCCACGCTCCATCTCGCCATCGGTCTTGCCAGGCAGGGGGTGGGAGTCCGGCTGGTCTGCCCGCCCGATTCCCCGCTCGAGGCCGCGGCACGGGCGGCCGGGCTCGAGGTTCATCCGATTCCCCTCGCCCGGCAGCACCGGTTCGCCAACGCACGGGTTCTGGCCGCGCTGATGGCGCGGTATCCGGTGGACCTGGTGAACCCGCAGTCGAGCCGGGATCGGCAGGCGCTCCTCTGGCTGGGCCTCAGGGGCCGGCTCGAGGTCCCGCTCGTCATCACCCGCCGCTCCTTTCGCCCGAGCTCGCTTCTCGAGGCCTGGATCGCCGGCCGGGTCGCCGCGCGCGGCATCGCGGTGATCGAGACGGTGGCGGCGGCGCTCGAGGCCCGGGGCGTGCCCCGGCGCAAGCTGGTCGTCGTGCACAACGGTCTCATCGCGGAGCGGGTGGACGTCCCGGTGGACGCGGCGGCGGTGGAAGCCTGGCGGGCCCGGATCGGATGGGAGCCCGGCCGCCGGACCATCGGTGTGGTGGCGCGGCCCAAAGACCAGGCCGTGGTGGTGCGCGCGCTCCAGCGGGTGGACACCCCGGTGCGGCTGGTGCTGGCGGGGGTGGACGGCGGCACCGCGCGGCGGCTGGGCCGCCGGGTTCCCGATCGCCATGCCGTGGTCGCGCTGCCGTTCGATCCCGCCATCCGGCCGCTCTACGAGCTGCTCGACGTGGTGTTGCATCCCTCCCGCTGGGAAGGGCTGCCCCAGGCGCTGCTGGAGGCGATGGCGTTAGGCAAGCCCGTGGTGGCTT
>JBBIMQ010000132.1:0-7645 GCA_037444345.1 Gemmatimonadota bacterium
CAGGGAGCCGTCCCTCTCCTCGTCGATTCGCACGACCTGCTGGCCACGGGCGATCACCCGGGTTTTTACCGTGGTCGGCCGGTCGGACACGGTGACCAAGCCGCGGTCGCTCACCCCGAGCGTGGCGAGGGCCGAGCGCAGCGTGTCGCCGTCCTGGTCGGGACCCACCGCGGCGACCAGCCGGACTTCCGCGCCGAGCGCTGCGAGGTTGGCGGCGACGTTGGCAGCGCCGCCTGGCGCCGCCTGACGGGATACGATCTTGACCACCGGCACCGGTGCTTCGGGGGAGACGCGCTCCACGTCGCCCAGGAGGTAGCGGTCCAGCATCGCGTCCCCCAGCACGGCGATCCGCCGCCCCGCCATCCCGGCCAGGAGCTCGCGGAGGCGAGGGCGGGACAAGGAGGGCGGCGGCGGACTCACCGGAGTTCGCCCTTCCAGCCCAGCCCGAGGGTCGCCTGCACCCGGCCCTCGAACCGGGTGCGGTCGCGCCCGCGGACGTGATCGGCATCGAGCACCCGGTGGAGTGCTGCGCTCGCGGTGAGGGCGAGCGGCCCGGTCCGGCCGCTCAGACCCAGCGCCCAGCGCCAGGTGGTCTCCCGGATCCCGATGAAGAGCCGGGGGGTATCGCCCCGAGCGGTGCCCGCTGGAGGAAACGGGTCGGTCAGGCGACCCTCGCCCTGGCGCAACAGGGTGAACTCGGGCTCGAGGAGCCAGCGGCTCGCGAGTGGGGCCGAGACCCGCAGCGTGGCCTGCTCGTTGTCGGCGAACCCGCGGCCCAGCCCCACGCCGGCATCGGTGAAGGACTCGAAGGGATCGCCGGTACGAAAGGCGAGGCTGGTGGCCTGGGTGTAGAGCCCCCGCCAGGCCAGCCGGCGACCGAGGGGACCGAACGCCGCCAGGGTGAAGGCGTAGCGATCCGGGGTGCGGGTGGGCCCGCTCCGGTTCTGGTACTGGAGATCGTCGATGCCGAGTTGCAGGGCGAGCGAGGTCCGGCTGGCGAAGCGCCAGGTGGCATCGAGCCCCACCAGCAGGTTGCCGTCGTCGCCCAGGCCGTACTGGTTGGCGAGCAGCAGGATCGTGACCGGGTTGCCGTAGCGCCAGTCGAAGACGCGGTCCTGGCCCGCGAGCACAGTCGTTTCCCACAGGGCCACGTGGAGCCGGCTGGTGATCCGCGCCGCGAGCCGGTGGGCGAAAAAGTACCGGTGGATTCGAGCCCCGATGCTGTCGCGCGCGTCGCGCAGCACGCTGGCCTGGGCGGTGAGCCGGAGCCGGTCGCTGCCAACCTCGAGCCCGAGGCTGGTGCGGGGGTAGCCGTAGTCGGTGAGCCCGATGCCTGGCAGGCCCACCGGCCCCCACTGCTGGTCCATCTGGCCGAAGAAGAGCCTGGCCCAGCGGAACTGGGCGGAGAGGTAGCCCTCGACGTGCCGGCCGGTGACCTCCAGGTCCCGGCGGCCCGGCCAGTCCGGGTCGCGGGTGAGCCGGGGTTCGATCGCGGGACGGGTGACGAGCAGCACGTTGCCGAACATCGCCTGGGCCCGGGCCTCGAGATAGGGCCGCACCCCGCCCGCGCCCTCGGGGTGCAGGGGGTCGCGCCGGGCGTGGGTGTAGCCCTGGCCGCCGGCCCGAAGCTCGATCGCCCAACGGGGGCGCTCTCCGGTCTCCTCCGCGAATGCCTGACGAAGTCGGGCCGCCAGACTGGTGTCGCGCAGCGTCCCGCGCGCGGCGGCGCTGTCCAGCGCCCGGATCAGGTCCGCCTGGCGAAACGGCCGGCTGGCCGGCGCCGGATCGTCCACCTCGCCCCGGGCGATGAGATGTTCCACGGCGGGAAGGAGCGGATGGTCGAGCGGCACGTACGCCGACGCCTGGCCGGCCAGCGGGCCCGCCGCGAGTGGTGCGGCCGCCGCCGCCAGACGCAGGACTCGGAGCATGCGAGAAGGTACGTCCGGCCTGGCCGCGGGTAAACCGGGGACCGATGCTGTTTCAGCCATCGGGCGGCGTCAGCCTGCGCCGCCATTCCGCCGGTCCCGCTCGTCGTTTACCCTTCCCCGCCGCACCAGCCTATTGTTCCGTCCATGTCCCTCACGGTCGTCGCGATGCGGAGCGGGCTGCCGGAGTCCCGGCACCGCGTGCACGTCGCCGTGGTAGATCGAGGCGGCCGGCTGGTGGCCAGCGCGGGCGATCCGGACCTGGTGACCTTCTGGCGTTCCGCGGCCAAGCCGTTCCAGGCCATCCCCCTGGTCGAGGACGGAGCGGCGGCGCGGTACGGGTTCTCGGATCGCGAACTGGCCCTGGCCTGTGCCTCGCACTCGAGCGAGCCGTGGCATCTGGAGATCGCCACCGCCATGCTGGCGAAGCTCGGGCTCGACGAGACGGCCCTGGCCTGCGGGCCGCATCCGCCGCTCGACCCCGCCATCGCCGAAGGGGTGCTCCGCCAGGGGGTGCCGCTCACCCCGCGCTGGAGTAACTGCTCCGGCAAGCATGCCGGCATGCTGGCACTGGCCCGGCATCATGGCTGGCCGCTGGCGGGATACGAGCGAGCCGGCCACCCGGTGCAGCGGCGCATCCTCAGGGAAATCGCGCGCTGGACCGGTCTCCCATCCCGCCAGGTGACCCTGGGGGTGGATGGCTGTACCGCCGTGACCTTTGCCCTGCCGCTTCGGGCCATGGCCAGGGCCTACGCGCGGTTCGGGGTCTCCCGGCAGCCCGCTGCCGCGACGTTGCGGCGCGCCATGACCGAATACCCGGTGCTGGTGGCCGGGACGGGCCGGCTCTGCACCGAGCTCGGCCTGGCCGCGCGCGGCGCGGTCCTCGCCAAGGTCGGCGCCGACGGGGTTTATTGCGCAGCCTTGCCCGCCGCCGGTCTCGGCCTTGCCCTCAAGGTGGAGGACGGCGACTGGCGGAGTTCTCCCCCCGCGCTGCTGGCGGTGCTGGCGGCGCTGGCCCGACGCCGCCCGCTCGGCTTCGCCCCGGATCGCTTCCCGGAACCGGTGACCCGACACGCAGCACCACCCATCGTCAATACCCGGGGCGCGGTGACCGGCGCGCTCCAGGTCCAGGGCCGGCTGCGCTTTTTGGCGCGGCCCCGCGTCCGAACGTTGTCGCGAACCCGCCGCTGAGGGCCTACTGTCATGCCGAAGCAGGACGCGCTCGATCCGCCCACGCTCCATCTGGTGCGCTTCGCGGCCGCCATCGCCCAGGGCGAGGAACCCGAGCTCCGCGAGAAGGCCATGAGGCTTCGCATCGAGGAGGTGACCCCGATCTGGGTGGAGGAGCTGCTGCTGCAGTCCGTGCTCATGGTGGGGTATCCCCGGGCCCTCATCGCCTTCGGCGTCTGGCGCAAGGTGAGCCGGCTCCGGGCTCCCACCGAAGACCCGGAGGCCGACTACGCCCACATCGCCGAGTGGACCCGGCGGGGGCAGGAGACCTGCGCGGTGGTGTACGGCGCCAACTACAAGAAGCTGCGGCAGAACATCCGCGACCTGCACCCGGCGCTCGACCTCTGGATGATCACCGAGGGCTACGGACGCACGCTGGGGCGTCCGGGGCTCGACCTCCTGCGCCGGGAGCTCTGCACGGTGGTGCAGATGGCGGTGCTGGAAGCCGAGCGGCAGTTGCATTCGCACCTGCGCGGGGCGCTGAACGCGGGGGCCACCTTCCCTCAGGTGGAGGCCGTGCTCTCGGTGGCCAACCCGCTGCTGCCGTTCGACCAGTGGCGCAAGGTGAAGGAGCTCTGGCGGGCGATTCGCGAGGCGTGGGAACCAGAGGAGGAGGTCCAGCTATGACGCGCGCTTCCGCCGGGAGGGGGGGGCGCGCCCGGAGGCTTTCGCCCGGAGGCAGGCGAGGCCGTCCCGGCGGTCGCCGCGGAGGGATGGCAGGCGGCACGGGTCCGAGCTCCGGATCGCCCTGCCCGGTGTGCTAGGCGGATGTTCATTGACCGGGTGACCATCCACGTCCGGGCCGGCGCCGGGGGCTCGGGGGCTTGCTCGTTCGCGCGGTTCAAGTACAAGCCGAAGGGCGGGCCCGACGGGGGCGACGGCGGGCACGGCGGCTCGATTTATGTCCGGGCGGACGCCAACCTGGCCACCCTTCTCGACTACCGCTACCGCACCACCTGGCAGGCGGAGCGCGGGGGGCACGGCAAGGGCAAGAACATGACCGGGGCCTCGGCCCCGGACCTCATTCTGCCGGTGCCGCCGGGCACGGTGGTCAAGGACGCCGCCACCGGCGAGGTCCTGGGCGAAGTCCTGGCGGCCGGCGACAGCGTGCTGGTGGCGCGGGGCGGGCGCGGGGGCCGGGGCAACGCGCGGTTCGCCACCCCCACCCATCGTGCGCCGCGGGAGTGGGAGCCCGGGGAGGAGGGCGAGGAACGGGACATCGAACTCGAGCTCAAGCTCATCGCCGATGTGGGGCTGGTGGGCGAGCCGAACGCGGGCAAGAGCACCCTGCTCTCGGTGATCAGCGCCGCGCGCCCCAAGATCGCGGCCTACCCCTTCACCACCCTGGAGCCCAACCTCGGCGTGGTGGGGCTCTCGGACCATCGCTCCTTGGTGGTGGCCGACATCCCCGGCATCATCGAGGGCGCGCACCGCGGGAAAGGGCTCGGCCTCACCTTCCTGCGACACGTGGAACGGACCCGCGTGCTCGCGTTCCTGATCCCACTGGACAGGGCCGAGCCTCAGGCGGTCTACGACCGGCTCCGGCGCGAGGTCCGGGCCTACAGCGAGGCGCTCTACCGCAAGCCCCACCTGGTGCTGCTGTCCAAGCGTGACCTTCTGGCCGAGGGCGACCCGCTTCCTCGGATCGAAGCCCCCGAGGCGCGGGAGGTGCTCGCCTTCTCGTCGGTGGCGAGGCAGGGGATTGACGAGCTCAAGGAAGCCCTCTGGCGCGCGGTGGAGGCGGCCCGGCAAGAAGCGGGGGGCGCCGCCCACGCCCTGGAGCCGGAGGGCGACCAGTGAGCGAGGAACGGGCCGCCTACGTGGCCCTCGCGCTCACCCCGGGAATCGGCGCGGTGCGGCTGGCGCTCCTGCTCGAGCATTTCGGCTCTGCGACCGGTGTTCTCCGGGCGCCGGCCGCGCTCCTGGGTGCCGTTCCCGGTCTCAGCCCTGCGGCCGCCAGCGCCATCGCGGGCCGGCGCCCGAGCGACGGCGAGGCGGCGATCGCGGCGGCGGCCCGACTGGGCGGCCGCTGCCTGCTGCCCGGGGACCCCGAGTTCCCGGTCCTGCTGCGCGATCTCCCGGATGGCCCGGCGCTGCTCTTCGCCCTGGGCAACCCCGAACTGTTTCAGCGACCCGCGGTCGCCGTGGTGGGCTCCCGCGACCCCACAGCCTACGGGACGGCCGTCTGCCGGGAACTGGCCGGCCAGGCGGCGGCAGCAGGCCTGGTGGTGGCGAGCGGGATGGCGCGGGGGCTCGACGCCACGGCTCACACGGCGGCGCTGGACGCGGGGGGGACGACCATCGGGGTCCTGGGCAACGGATTCGGGGTGATCTATCCCGCCGCCAACCGCGCCCTCTACGACCGGGTCGCGGCCTCGGGTCTGCTCTTGAGCGAGTACCCGCCCGGGGATCGGCCCCACGCGGGATCGTTCCCGCGTCGGAATCGCCTGATCAGCGGTCTCGCCCGAGTGACCGTGGTCGTGGAAGCCGCACCGGGCTCCGGCGCGCTGATCACGGCGCAGTGCGCCCTGGAGCAGGGACGGGAGGTCATGGCGATACCGGGCAACCTCACCAGCTCCAAGTCCTGGGGGACCAACCGGCTGATCCGTGACGGCGCGGCCCCGCTCCTCGATCTCGAGGATCTCCTGGTGCACTACCCCGAGATTGCCGCCCGCCGGCGCCGCCACCAGCCGGCCGAGCGGGGGCTCAGGGGGGAGCGCGCGCCCGGGCTTCCCGGCGATCTCTCCGAGCCGGAACGGCGGCTCTGTGAGGCGCTTCGCGACGGGGCCTTGCCCCTCGACCTCGCGATCGAACGGGCCCGGCTTCCCGCTGCCACCGCTCTGGCCGCGGCGAGCCGACTCGAGCTCAGGGGGCTGGTCGAGCAGGCGGGCGGGCGCCTGTTCCTCGCGGCCGCGGCGCCGGCCGCGGGCACCGGGGAGGCTTGACGGCCGCCTCCCGGCCCGCCGCCACCCGGTCCCGCCGTTCGCAGCTCGGTAGTAGATTGGGACTTCCATGACTCCGCCGATGCCCACCTGCGCCCGCTGCGGCGAGCCGGTCACCCCCGGCGCTCGCTTCTGCATGAAATGCGGGGCCGACGTCTCCGGGCAGCAGGGGAACGTTGCCACGGCGATGATGCCGGTCGCGGAGGAACGCGACGCCGAGCAGGCGCTGCTCGAGATGCTGAAGAGCGCCACCCTGGGGGAGTACGAGATCCTCCGGGAGCTGGGCCGGGGCGGCATGGCCACGGTCTACCTGGCCCACGACATCGCGCTGGACCGGAAGGTCGCGATCAAGGTGATGTCGCCCGCGCTGCTGCTCATGGGCGAGGGCATGGTCGAGCGGTTCCGGCGCGAGGCGCGGACGGCGGCCTCGCTCTCCCACCCGCACATCATTCCGATCTACACGGTGAAGAGCAGCGGCAAGCTGCTCTACTTCGTGATGAAGTTCATCCCCGGCCGCACCCTGGAGTCCGTGATGCGGGAGGAAGGGCCGCTCCCGGTGCCGCTGGTGAAGGCGATCCTCCAGCAGGTGGGGAGCGCCCTCGGATTCGCGCACCGGCACGGCATCGTGCACCGGGACGTGAAGCCCGCCAACATCATGCTGGACGAGGAGGGGTGGGCGGTGGTCACCGATTTCGGCATCGCCAAGGTGGCGGAGAACCGCGGCCTGACGATGACCGGGATCGCGGTGGGCACGCCGTCGTACATGAGCCCCGAGCAGTGCGCCGCCAAGGGCGATCTCACCGGGCGGTCGGACCAGTACTCGCTCGGCGTGGTGGCCTACGAGATGCTCTGCGGCAAGCAGCCGTTCGAGGGTGATTCGGCGATGGCGATCATGTTCGCCCATTTCCACGAGCAGCCCCGGCCGCTGGCGGAACTGCGGCCCGACTGCCCGCCCGAGCTGGCCGGCGCGGTGATGCGGATGCTCGAGAAGCAGCCGGAGAAGCGGTGGCCGGCGCTGGAGGACATGCTGGCGGCCATCGCCGCGGCCCCTCTCGCCCACGACGACCCCACCCACCGCCAGATGCAGGAGCTCGCGCGGCGGGGTTCCAACCGCGAACTCCTGGCCTCGATTCCCCTCCCGCCCACCAGTCCGGTGCCGCCCGGGCGGCGGGAGATTTCCGAGGCGGCCACGACGCCGATTCCGGCGCCGCGGGTGACCTCGCTCGCGATCGCGCCGGCCCGGAGCGAGCTCCGGGTGGGCGACCAGGTACAGCTTGCGGCCACGGCCCGCCTGGCGAGCGGGGCGGCGGCCAGCGGAACGATCCAGTGGGCCTCGTCGAATCCGGCGGTGGCGGCGGTCTCCGAGACCGGCCTGGTCAGTGCCGTCGCGCCGGGCGCCACCACGATCACCGCGACCTGCGAGGACGTCCGGGCCACCGCCGCCGTGGTCGTGACCCCGGTGCCCGTCGCCGCGGTGCTGGTCACCCCGGGCCTCGGCTCGCTCCGCCCGGGCGAGACGGTCCAGCTCGCCGCCGAGGTCCGCGACCG
>JBBIMQ010000133.1:0-7620 GCA_037444345.1 Gemmatimonadota bacterium
AGGAAGAAGCCCTTGGTCCCGAACAGCCCCCACTCGTGGTCCCCGAGCTTCAGGGTGAAGAGATGGGCGGCATCCCAGGTACCCAGCCCGCCGAGGGCGGATACCCCGCCCGCCTGGATGGCGAACCCGACGGCCCAGTAGGCCATCATGGCGATGCCGTACACCATGAAGTTCATGGTGACCGTGTGCCCGGCGTTCTTGGCACGGGTGAACCCGGTCTCCACCATCGCAAAGCCCGCCTGCATGAACATCACGAGGAAGCCCGCGACCAGGACCCAGACGAAGTTGATCGAGACGGCGTTGGTGGCCGCCAGATCGGCGGCAGCCTGGGCCAGCTTGCCGACGGAATCGGCCAGCGCGGCCGGGTTCGACGCCGGGACCCGGGCGAGGGAATCGGCGGCGGGCGCCTGGGCCGCGAGTCCGGCAGGGAGCAGGGTACAGGCGCCGAGGGTACCGAGCAGTCGTGGTCTCATGAAGGCTCCGAGGTGACTGGGTTCCGGGTGAGCGGGTTCAAGGAAGGGGGCCCGCGCCAGCCAGCTGCCTCGCCGAGCTGACGCAGGTCCTTCTCACCCTTCCGGGCCGCCGGTCGGGCGGCTGGCCCGAGTGGCGACCAAGCTAGCAGACCGGATGCGGACTGTCAAGTAGAATCTGCATAATCAGCAAATAATGTCCTACGAAATATCGCCTTGGCCGGCTCACCGTGATTGTACGTATCGTCATTTGTGCTAGAAACGCACAAATCAGTTGACAGATCGCGGCTCGACCCCTATACTGTGCCCGACGGCCGTCCTTCACCGCCCACATCGCGACTTTCGGAGGGGTTATGCCGCTACCCAGGTGGAAATCCGCCCTGCGGGCCCTTGCGCTCGCCGTTCCCGTTTCCGGGCTACCCCGGACCCTCCCGGCCCAGGTCACGCTCGGAGCCGACGCCGGGGTCTACAGTTCCTACGTCTGGCGCGGAATCAGTCTCACCAACCGCCCCGTGCTCCAACCCGACGGCTGGGTCTCGGCGGCCGTGGCCGGGGGCTCGCTTCTCTTCTCCGGGTGGGCCAACGTGGACCTGGGCCGCTATGACGACCCGGCCGATGAACTGAGCGAAGGCGGGGGGACCGGAAGCCTCAACGTCACCGAGGTAGACCTGACCGCCGAGTACAGTCGAGGACTGGGACCGGGGGTGGCCGGAGCGATCGGAACCATCGTCTACCTGTTCCCCAACGAGGCCGGCCTCACCGACGACTTCAACACCACCGAGCTCTACGGCCGGCTCCAGGCATCAAGCCTGCCGCTCGCGCCCAAGGTCACGGTCTGGTATGACGTGAACAAGGTCAAGGGGGCCTACATCGAGGCGAATGTGAGTCAGGCCCTTCCGATCAAGGCACTGCCGATGACCCTCGGCGCCACTGGGGCGTTCAGCGCGGGACAGGACGTCAACCCCGACGAACCCGGCCAGGTGGCCAACTTCCGCGAGGACGGCCTCGCCCATCTCGACCTTTACGCCACCGCGAGCATTGCGGCCGGGCCGGTCACCATCGCCCCGGCGGTTCACTTCCACGTGCTCCATGACGAGTTCACCAAGGTCACGAGCCCGACGAGGAGGAACAGCGACGTCAAGCTCTGGGCCGGATTCGCGGTGAACTGGTCCCGGGCGCTCGGCGCCTCGCGGGCGGAATAGCCGCTTGGTCCTGCAGGCCCTACGCGCTCCGGCGGAAGAGCCCGCTGTCCCGGCTGGCGCCGGCCCCGAGGACCGGCGCCAGGTGGCCAGCCTGGCGTGCGCGCGCCAGCGCCTGGCGCCGCCCGCCGACTTCGGTCCCGTGGCCGGGCAGGTCCTGGAGCTCCTGGCGCGCGACCACGGAGCCCGCCGGGCAGCGCTCCTCCTGCTGGAAGAAGGGGGGCCGGAGGCGGGCGCCGGCACGCTGCGGCTCGAAGCGCTGTTCGATCCCGCCGCGGATCGCCGCCCGCCGGGCGAGCTGCTCTTGGACGACCTGGTCCGGCGGGTGATGGCGGAGGCTCGGCCCCTGGTCGCGGGGCTCGAGCGCGGCCCCCTCACGCTGGCGGCGCCGCTCCTGGACGGCGCGCGGAGCGTGGGGGTGCTCTGGGCCGAGTGCGGCGCGGAACGGGAGGGTGTCCCGCAGCGGGCGCTGCAATGGCTCGAGCTGCTCGCCGCCTTGCTCGCTCAGGCACTCTGGATTCGGCGGCTGCTCGATCTCGAGCGGGACCAGCTACGGGAGGAAAACGACCATCTGCGCCGGGAGCTGCAGGAGCGTTACGACTTCCCCAACCTGGTCGGCACCAGCAGCGCCATGCGCGAGGTGTACGAGCAGGTGGCCCAGGTCGCCGTCACGGATACCACGGTGCTCATCCGCGGCGAATCCGGCACCGGCAAGGAGCTGATTGCCCACGCCATCCACTACCATTCCCCCCGCGCGCGGGGCCCCTTCATCAAGGTGAACTGCGCCGCGCTTCCCGAGTCCTTGATCGAATCGGAGCTCTTCGGTCACGAGCGCGGCGCGTTTACTGGCGCTCTGGCCCGCAAGCGAGGTCGCTTCGAGCGGGCGCACGGCGGGACGATCCTGCTCGACGAGGTGGGCGAACTGACCCCGGCCACCCAGGTCAAGCTGCTCCGGGTCCTGCAGGAGCGCACCCTGGAACGGGTCGGGGGTCACGAGACCCTGGCGGTGGACGTCCGGGTCATCGCCGCCACCAATGCCAACCTCGAGACCTTGATGCGCCAGGGGCGTTTTCGGGAAGACCTCTACTACCGGCTCAATGTCTTCCCGATCTTCGTGCCGCCGCTGCGGGACCGGAAGACCGACATTCTCTTGCTGGCCGATCACTTCGTGCAGCGCTTCGCGGCCGCCCAGCGCAAGCGGGTCCGGCGGATCAGCACGCCGGCCATTGACATGCTCATGAGCTATCACTGGCCCGGGAATGTCCGCGAGCTGGAGAACGCCATCGAGCGGGCCGTGGTGGTGTGCCGTGACGGGGTCATTCATGCCCATCACCTCCCCCCGTCCCTCCAGACCGCCGAGGCGACCGGCACCGGGACCGGCGGGTCGCTGGCCGCGCTGGTCGCCACGTTCGAGCGCGACCTGATCCAGGACGCCCTCAAAACGACCCGCGGCAACCGCGCCGCGGCCGCCCGCCTGCTCCGAACCACCGAGCGGATTCTGGGCTACAAGGTGCGCAAGCACCGGATTGACCCGCGCCGCTTCCGCACCTGAAAAAGCTCGCCCCATCGGGTCGCCGGCTCGGCGCCGCGCCGCGGCGGGGTCGGGCCGTCGGCCTCGGGCTCCGCCGGCGAGTCAGTGACGCCCTGGCCGACAGGAACGGGGGGTCCGAGGATTCCGCTCCGACGGAGTTGTCGCCGCCAGAAGGGCGTCGGCCGCGGCGGCGGCGCACCGAATCACCGGCCACAACTGGCGTTAGGCACCGCGCGCGCCGTGCCGCCTCCGCCCGGCACGAGGCTTGTAACTGCTGGCGGGCGCGCCGGAAGCCACCCGGCCCCGCCTCGCCCTGCGAGGACGCAGGACCTCGAGGCGGGCGGGGCGCCGGGGCCTCAGCGACCGGTGCGGCGCGCACCCCGCCAGTCTTCGAGCGGGAGACGCGCCAGACACCTCATCGTGACCGGACCGCGACCCCCCCCGGTGAGGGTTGGGAGGCGCCGGAGGGCGGGAGTAAGCGCGAACGCCGCCCCCCACCCCGGTGACCCTGTCGAGTGGACGAACCATTGCCCGAGGAGCGACGTGATGTTGGTCCGGCCGAGAAGGCACGAGATGCGTGACACGATTCGGAAAGGAACCCGCTGGGGCGCACTGGCCGCGCTCGCCGCGATGGCCGCCGCCCCGCTCAGGGCGCAGGCGGCCACGGGGTTGCCTCCCGCGGCGTTCGAGCGCTACCGGCTCGAGCTGGCCAGCGCCTGGCCCGAGCTGGCCTCGTCGCCCGGCTGCGGGATCGCTGGTGGGGAGCGGCTGGAAGGCGAACTCGAAACGCTGGGTGGCGACCGCTACGCGGGCCAGTTCCGGCGAGCCGCCGAGCTACGGTTCTGCGGGACGCACGCGGGCCAGGTGCGGCCTTGCCAGGCAACACTCACGGTCCTGGGCCCGGTGAACGCCCGGGGCCGGATTCACCGGGAGCGGGACGGGCTGGTGCTGGATCTCCACCTGACGCCGATCCCGGAACGGCAGGCCGTCCTGGTCCGCGGCGATTGCGACCCGGCCTTTCTGCGCCGGCTCGAGGCTCTCTACCGCTCGGCGGGACGCGTTCTCGAGATCCCGGTCCCCCGGCAGGGAGAGGGTGGCCTGAACGTGGGTCTTCCGGACTACGGCTGGCGAGCGAGCGTCGAGGGGCTGGCCAGCCAACCCGGCGCGAGGTTTCCCGGGACTGGCCGGTCCCCCGCCACGGCAGCCGCCGGGGGGAGACGGGTCAGGGGCGACCTCGCCGCCGGGTCGCGGGATGGGACGAGGTACAGACCGGAGCGCCGTGCAAGCTCGCCCCTACGCTCCAGCCGCCGGCAAGCCCCCGGCGGCCACCCGGAACCGGCATCGCGGGCGTGGTCCATGCTCGCACTGCATGTCCACGGGCTCGCCCAAGAGTTCCGCGAGAAAGGCCTCGAGTAACCGGCAGGTCTCCGGCGCGCGGCGGACTGCCTCCGCCAGGGGGCAACCGTGCCCGCTCAGGACGGCCGCGCCGCCCTCGCGGGTGAGCGTCACCACCCCCCCCAGCTCACCGAGGGCGGCGAGAGCCCGGTGCAGGCGAGCGGCGCGGTCGCCGCGCGCCGGTCCCCCGGCCAGGGTCCGCCCCACGGTCCTGAGGAGGCGAACCAGGCGGGGCCGACCCATGCGCCGGCCCAGCTCCCCGACCAGCTCGGCGAGGACGGCTGCATAGGCTCGGGAGAGCCGCGCCTCCGCTTCGGGCCGAATGGTCCAGACCTGGGCGGGCTTCCCCCCACTCGGCCGCCGTGTTGCCCGACCGACCCATCCGTCGCGCTCCAAGGCGGCGAGGTGGAGCCGGACCGCGTTGCCGCTGATGCCGAGCCGGGCGGCGAGTTCCTGCACCGTCCGGTCCTGCTCCCGGAGCAGCGCCAGCACCTGCTCCCGGGTTGCCGCGGGCTCGAGCTGTACGGGGTGTCTGGGCACGGTGCCTCCGGAGACGCTCCCCGGGAAACTAGCCGGGCCGCCGCCTCGAGCGCCAGTTATACAAGTAATTACTTGACAAAGTATGTTAAGTGTGCGACCTTCCCTGACCGGCCCGGTGGTCGGGCCGGCCCCGAACCTGGAGGTTGTCCATGTCACGTTCCTTCTGGCTCGCCGCCGCCCTGGCGGTCCTCCCGGCCGCGCTTCCCGCGCAGACCGGGCTCACCGACGCCCAGATCGCCGCCCTCTTCGATCAGGCCAACACCGCGGACCTCGAAACCGGCCAGCTCGCCGCCGCCCGCGCTCACGCCCGAGCGGTGCGGGAGCTGGGCCAGCAGTTCGCCGACGCGCACCGCTCGGTCCGCGAGCAGGGACGGGAGCTCGCCCAGCGGCTGGGGGTGACACCCACCCTGCCGCCGGGGGACCAGGGCGCGGCCCAACACGCTGCGGTGATGGCGCGGCTCCGGGGCCTCTCCGGTCCGGAGTTCGACCGAGCGTTCCTCGATCACGAGATCGCGTTCCATCAGGCGGTGATCGAAGCTGTCACCAAGACGCTCCTGCCCGCGATTCAGAATCCAGAACTCAAGGCGTTCGTCGAGAAGGTCGCCCCCGCGTTCCAGGGGCACCTGCAGATGGCGCAGGATCTGCGGCAGAAGGTCGCGGCGGCTCGGTAAGGGGACCTCGGCCGCCGGCGGGGGGGCGCTCCGTGCCGCGTACCGTGGTCCCGGCGCTCGACGAGCGCGAGCTACGGGACCCGAGAGGCGGCACGGGCCCGCCGGTGGGCCCGGCGGGCCAGACTCAGACCAGCCCCCGCAAGAACGCCCGCGCCTCCGCCACCCCGGCGAGGCGGATCGGGGCCCGGCTCTGGCGGGGACCGACGTGGATCGCGATGGCACCGGGCGGAAGGGCGGCGAAGAGGTCCTCGTCGGTCGCGTCATCCCCCAGCGCGGCGATGAGCGCGCCGGGGGCGGCGCTGGTCGCAACCCGCCGAGCGATGACCCCCTTGTTGACCCCGCGGGGCCGGAGCTCCAGTACCATCTCGCCCTGGAGCACCTCGACTCCCCGGGCCGCGAACCGCTCCTCCAGCGCCATCCGGAGCAGCGCCGCCTGGCGGCCGCCGGATTCCGGGTCCGCCATCCGGTAATGCCAGGCGAGACCCACGGTCTTCTCTTCGACCAGCGCCCCCGGGGTCCGGGCCGCGAACTCGGCGAGGAGCGCGAGGGCGGCGGCACGCCACGGCGTGGGACCTACCAGTAACGGCTCCCAGGAGCCGCCTGGCGGGCGGGACCAGAAGCCGTGTTCGGCATGCAGGTGAATGGGGAGCCGGCCCAGCCAGCCCTCGAGCGTGTCGCGGGGGCGGCCACTCACCAGGTGGACCCCGGTGGCTGGCCGCGCTGCCAGCCGGCCCAGCAGCTCGAGCAGGTCCGCATCGGGCACCGCCTCGGCCGGGTTCCGGGTGAAGTCCACCAGGGTGCCGTCGTAGTCGAGCAGGAGCTCGAGGCGGCCCGCGTCGCGGAGCCGGGCCAGCGCCATCGCGGCAGGTCGCGCCGCACCTGGATTATCGCTCATCGCGCCTCAGATTACGCCGGGCGCCCCGACGCGCGCCGACCCCTGCCCCGCACCGGGAGCCCGGAATGGACCAGACTCTGCCCCAGGACATCGCCTACGTCCTGCTCCTCTTCGTGTTGTTCGTGGTTCCGCGCTACCTGCAGCGGTTCCGGCTCCCCAGCGCCATCACCAGCCTGCTGCTGGGCACCGGGGGCGCCGCGCTCGGGCTCTTTCTCCACGACGAAACCATCGCTCTGCTCGCAAGCTTCGGGATCGTGGCCCTCTTCCTCTTCGCGGGTCTCGAGCTGGACCTGGACGAGCTCCGGCCCGAGCTCGCGGTGCTCCTTCAGCACCTGGCCATCTGGGCCCTCCTTCTGGCGGGTGCGACCTGGGTCGTGCACCGCTATCTCGACCTGCCGCTCCGCCAGGCCTGCCTCTACGGCCTGGCTCTGGTGACCCCCTCGACCGGGTTCATTCTGGACTCGCTCAATCTCTTCGGGTTCTCCGAGGCAGAGCAACGCTGGACCAAGCAGAAGGCGATCGCGGCGGAACTCCTGGCCCTCGGTGTGCTGTTCGTGGCGCTCCAGTCTACCTCGATCCGCCAGCTGGCGCTCGGCGCCGGCGCCATGGCGCTGCTACTGCTGTTCATCCCGGCGCTGTTCCGTTTCTTCGCCGCACGGATCGCCCCCTACGCGCCCCGCTCCGAGTTCGCCTTTCTGCTGATGGTGGCCGTCCTCTCGGCCCACGTGACCCGGCGGCTTGGGGTGTACTACCTGGTCGGAGCCTTCGTCGTGGGCATCGCCGCCCAGCGATTCCGGGAGCGACTGCCGGCCATGTCGTCGGAGCGCATGCTGAGCGCCACGCAGGCGTTCGCCTCCTTCTTCATCCCCTTCTACTTCTTCCATGCTGGGCTCCACGTGAGCCTCGAGGCCCTGTCGCC
>JBBIMQ010000134.1:0-7590 GCA_037444345.1 Gemmatimonadota bacterium
CTCGCGAGCGGCGCCCGCCGCCTGCGGGGCCTGGTGGCACGGTTCCGGCTGTCCGAGGGCGGAGCACGCGACGAGGCGGGAGCCGGGGGGTGAGGGCGGTGGGACGGGCCGCCCGCGGCCGGCCCGGCCTTCACTCCGGCTTCCGCGCGGTCCCCGGCCCCCAGTCGTCCCCCTCCCCGCCCTCCTCGGGGTCCGCCGCCGAATCCAGCTCGCGCACCTCCCGTTCGGCGGCCTCCAGCTCCTCACGATCCAGCGCCGGGCCGGGCGACTCCCCCTCCCAGGGCTCGCGCTCCACCTGGCGGCGAGGGAGAACCAGCCAGAGGAGCAGCGCCAGGAGCACGATCGAGGCGAAGACCACGGTCACCCGAGCCTCACAATTCCTCGATGCCGCGCACGGTCACGCGATGCGAGATGAGAGGCCGGGGCCGGGCGGCCTCCCCGATCCGGATGGCCTGGCGCAGCGCCGCGAGACCGGTCGCGATGCCGGCGGCGTCGCGGGCGAACACCGAGGCGATCGGCTCCCCCCGCTCGACCCTGGTGCCGGGCCGCGCCGACACGATCAGGCCCACGCTGTGATCGATCGGATCGCCCAGCCGGGTCCGACCTCCGCCCATGGCCACCACGGCCTGGCCCAGCGGGCGGGGATCCACCGCCGCCACCACCCCCGCGGCCGGCGACTCGAAGATCTCCACCTCCGCCGCCTGCGGGAGGCCACCGGGATCGTCCACGATGGCGGGGTTGCCGCCCTGGGCCTCGACCAGCTCCCGGAACCTGGCCAGCGCCTGGCCGGCCCCCAGCGCCTCGTCCACCAGCCGTCGCGCCTCGCCCGGGTGTGCCGCGCGGCCCGCCAGACGCAACATTTCGATCGCAAGCGCCCGGGTGACCTCCAGCAAATCTTCGGGGCCCTTGCCGCCGAGCACGCTCAGCGCTTCCTCCACTTCCAGCGCGTTGCCGATGGCGCGGCCCAGCGGGCGGTCCATCGCGGTGATGAGGGCCACGGTGGGGCAGCCCTGGCTCTCGCCCAGCCGGACCATCGTGGAGGCGAGCTCGAGCGCCTGGCTCTCATCAGGCAGGAAGGCGCCGCTTCCGGCCTTCACGTCGAGCACCAGGCCATTCAGGTCCTCGGCCAGCTTCTTCGACATGATGCTCGCCGCGATGAGCGGGATCGAGGGCACGGTCCCGGTGACGTCGCGCAGGGCGTAGAGCCTGGCATCCGCGGGGGCCACCTCGGCGCTCTGCGCGAACATGGCAAGCCCGATGCGTCGCACCTGGCGCTCGACCTCGGCGAGCGAGAGATCGGTGCGAAAGCCGGGAATGGACTCGAGCTTGTCGGCGGTGCCCCCGGTATGCCCCAGCCCGCGCCCGGACATCATGGGCACCGCCACCCCCAGGCGCGCCACCAGCGGCGCGAGCACCAGCGAGACCTTGTCGGCCACCCCGCCGGTGGAGTGCTTGTCCACCCGGGGAACCGGCCAGTCGCCGAAGGCGAGCCGGGCGCCCGACTCGAGCATCGCCTGGGTCAGCGCAGCCAGCTCGTCCGGAGCGAGGCCGCGCCACACCACCGCCATGAGGAGCGCGGCCATCTGGTACTCGGGGACCTCGTTGCGGAGATAGGCGGCCAGGGCCTGGCGCCATTCCGCCGGGGTCAACGCCCCGCCGTCCCGCTTGCGCTCAATCAGCGTCTGGAACAGCATTCGGGTGCTCCGCCCTCGATCCCCCTCCCCGAGGTCCGCCCATGCCTGCCCGTTGTCGCCTGCCCGCCTGGCTCCTCCTCGGGGCGCTGGCCGCCCGGCCCCTCGCCGCGCAATCGGTCGAGGAGACCCTGGCGCGCGGGCTGGCACTGCATGCCAACCCACAGGGTGCGCTGGAGCTGTACCAGCAGGTCCTGACGCTCGATCCGGCCCACTACGAGGCGAACTGGCGCGCGGCGCAGGCCCTGCTCGACATCGGCAAGCAGACACCCGATTCGGTCAAGAGCGCCGAGCGGGACTCGCTCTACGCCCAGGCAGAAAGGTACGCGCGGGCCGCGGTGGAGGCGAACCCGGACGGCGCGGACGGCCACTACGTGCTCGCCGCGGCCATCGGCCGGTCCTCCCTCACCAAGAGCAAGAAGGAGCGGGTGCGGCGCGCGGCGGAGATTCGGAACGAGGCCCTCCGGGCGCTCGAGCTCGACCCCCAGCACGACAAGGCCTATCACGTGCTGGGCCGCTGGCACGCGGAGATCATGCGGCTGTCGGGGTTCGAGCGGTTCTTCGCCAGGACGTTCCTGGGCGGGAAGATCTTCGGCCAGGCCTCCTGGGAAGCGGCCATCGAGAACCTGGAGCAGGCGACCCGCCTCGCCCCGGACGTGATCTATCATCACCTCGTGCTGGCCGAGGTCCTGATCGACCGCGCCCGCTACGCGGAGGCGCGGATCCACCTGAACCGGATCCTGGACCTGCCGCTCTACGACGTGATGGACCCGCAGTATCAGCGAGAGGCGGAGCGGCTACTGGGCGAGATCCGGGACCGCCGGGACCGCCCGCCCTGATCGCGCGCATCGGGGCCCAGGGCGGCGCGGGATGACCTTGACCCCCGCGCCCCCGCTCCGCGAACTTCCGGCACCCCTCCCGCGAGCATCGCCATGACCGCAGCGTCGCCCCCCAGCATGGACGAGATCGAGCGACTCCAGGCCCGGGTGCGGGAGCTGGAGCAGGAGCGCCGGCACCTGCTCACCGCGATGGACATTCTGCAGGAGATCGCGGGTTCGCTCCATTTCGCCGACATCATGCAGTCCATCGCCCGGCGCCTGGGCGAGGCGTTCGGACTCGACCGCTCTTCCATCTTCCTGGCCGAGCGGGAGGGGCGAACCGCGCGCCTGGTGGCGAGCTTCGAGGATCCCGGCATCCGCAACTACGTGGTGGACCTGGAGCGATACCCGGAACTGGCCCGGGCCCTGCGGACCGGCGAGACGGTCTACATCCCGGACGTCGAGCAGGACGCGGCCTTCGCCCACCTCCGGGGCACGCTCGCCAGTCGCCGGGTCCGCTCCATCACCGTGGTGCCGATCCGGTGGCGCGGCGCGGCCATCGGCGCCATCCTGCTCCGCACCTTCCGCGAGGGACCGGTGTTTTCCGAAGCCGACGTGCGGTTCGTGCAGGTGGTGGCGAGCCTCACGGCCACCGCGCTGCGGAACGCGCACCGCTTCGAGCGGCTCCAGAGCCGGGTGGGGGACACGTCGAGCCGCATGGTGGAGCGGGAACGGGTGGCGCTGATCGGCTTCCTGCGCCGCCTCCTGACCGAGTTCGAGAATCGGGAGAGCCCCTGGTCCGAAGGCAGCCTGGCGCGAGCGAGCGCGGAGGAGATCGAGCGGCTGGTGGGGGTCGCGCTCACGGTCATCCAGCAGGAGGCCTCGGCCCGTTGACTCCAGGCCGCACCGGTGACGCGTGACCGGCTCGGCGCGGCAGGGGAGGGACATCCGGCGAGTCGAGAAGGGCGCCTTGCCGCGTCCCCCGAGACCGCCCGCGCGGCGGCGGAGCGTACGGCCCCCGAACCACCCCTGACCAGCCACGCCCCCGCCTCGCGATGACTCGCGCCAGTCCCGCCGCCCGCGCCGAGCAACTCCGCCGGCTCATCGAGCGCGCCAACTACGCCTACTACGTCCTCGACGCGCCCGAGGTCTCGGACCAGGAATACGACGCCTGGATGCGCGAGCTCCAGGAGCTGGAGCGAGCCCACCCCGAGCTGCGCACGCCTGACAGCCCCACTCAGCGGGTGGGGGCCGAACCGGCACCGGCGTTCCGGAAGCACACCCACCTGCGCCCCATGCTCTCCCTCGCCAATGCCTTCAGCGACGAGGAGCTGGAGGCCTGGGAAAAGCGCAACGCCGGCATCGTCCCGGATGTCCGCGCGGCGGGCTACACCACCGAGGTCAAGATTGACGGCTCGGCCGTGAGCCTCACCTACCGAGACGGCGTGTTCGTGGTCGGCGCCACCCGCGGGAACGGGCTCGTCGGCGAGGACGTGACCGCGAACCTGCGGACCCTCTCCGATGTGCCGCTCCGGCTCAGGGGCACCGGCTATCCGGCCCTCATGGAGGTCCGGGGCGAGGTCTATCTCCCCCGCGGCGCGTTCGAGAAGCTCAACCGCGAGCGGGAGAAGGAAGGGGAGCCCCCGTTCGCCAACCCTCGCAACGCCGCGGCCGGAAGTCTCCGCCAGCTCGACCCCCGGATCACGCGGAAGCGGCGGCTCCGCCTGTTCGCCTTCCAGGTCGAGGCGATCGAGGGCGCCCTGCCGGCGGCGACCCAGTGGGAGGTGCTGGAGCTGCTGGAGGAGTGGGGATTCCAGGTCGAGCCCCACCGGGCTTGCCACCCCGATCTCGCCGCGGTGGAACGCAAGGTCCAGGAATACGAGCGACTGCTCGAGTCTCTGCCCTTCGACGCCGACGGCGTCGTGGTCAAGGTGAACCGTCTGGCCCTCCACCAGGAGCTCGGCAACGTGGGCGAGCGGGAGCCGCGCTGGGCCATCGCCCGCAAGTTCGCCCCTGAGGTGGCGGTCACCCGGCTCCTCGACATCCGGATCAACGTCGGGCGTACCGGCGCGCTCAACCCTTACGCCGTACTGGAACCGGTGGAAGTCGGCGGGGTCACGGTGAGCAGCGCCACCCTGCATAACGAAGAACTGATCGAGCAGAAAGACATCCGGATCGGCGACTGGGTCCAGGTCATGCGGGCGGGAGAAGTCATTCCCCAGGTGCTGGGCCCGCTCCCCGAACGGCGGACCGGCCGGGAGCGGCGCTTCCACATGCCCTCGCACTGCCCGGCCTGCGGCACGGAAGTGGTTCGCCCGCCCGGCGAGGTGATGCGCTACTGCCCGAACGCGGCCTGCCCGGGACGCGTGCTCGAGAGCATCGTGCATTTCGCCTCCCGAGACGCCATGGATATCCGCGGCCTGGGGTACGAGCGGGTGCGCCAGCTGCTCGAGGCCGGGCTGATCGCCGGCATCGCCGATCTCTACGACTTGAAGCCGGAGGATCTGGCCCGGCTGGAAGGGTTCGCCGAGCTCTCCTCACGCCAGCTGGTCCAGGCGATCCAGGCCTCCAAGCAGCGCCCCCTGTCCTCCCTGCTCTTCGCCCTCGGGATCCGGCACGTCGGGAAGACGGTCGCGCAGGTCCTGGCCCGCCGGTTCGGGACCCTCGAGGCCTTACGGCGGGCCTCCCAGGAGGAGATCGAGCACGTGCCCGGGGTCGGACCCGCGATCGCGGCGGCGGTCGCCGAGTTCTTCGCGAACCCGAACAACCGCAAACTCGTGGCCCGCCTCGAGCGGGCCGGGCTGAACCTCGCCGAGCCCCATGCCGGGCCGGCCGGCGGCCCCCTGGCCGGCCAGACCTACGTGCTGACCGGCACCCTCCCCACCCTTTCCCGGCAGCAGGCGACCGCGCTGATCGAGCGCGCAGGGGGGCGGGTGAGCGAGAGCGTGAGCCGGAAAACCACGGCGCTGGTGGCCGGTGCGGACGCGGGCAGCAAGCTGGCCAAGGCCCGCGAGCTCGGGATCGAGGTGATTGACGAGGCCGAGCTGCTCCGGCGGCTGGGGCGACAGGATTGACGGCCGCCGATCCGCCGTTGATGATTGAAGCGAGATCGCCCTGTTCCCTTCTTCGAGTCGGCCTTTTCCATGTCCACTCCACGCAACGGCGCTCCCCCGACCTGCCTCGTGCTCAGCAAGCGGAGCCTTCACCAGCTGCGCCAGAGCCTGGAACGCGACACCGGGGTCCAATGCGCCAGCTACCTCCAGGAGGCCGGCTTCGCTGGCGGCGAGGCCATGTACGAAGGGTTCGCCAACTGGCTCCGGGACCGCTACGGGGTTGACCAGCCGGCCGCCCTCGACGTCCGCCATCTGGGGGAGACACTCTCGGGCTTCTTCGAGGAAACCGGCTGGGGAAACCTCACCGTGACCCCCCTGGCCCGCTCCGTGATCGCCCTCGACTCGACCAACTGGTCGGAGGCGGAACCGGCCCTCGGGGCGGCGTACCCGTCCTGCCATCTTTCCACCGGGATGCTGGCCGACTTCCTGGGCCGGGTCGCGCGCACCACCCTCGGTGTGATGGAGGTGGAATGCCTCTCGCGCGGCGATGCCCGGTGCCGGTTCCTGGCGGGGGGACCGGAGACGCTCCAGGGGCTCTACGACCGGATGGCCCGCGGGATGAGCTACACCGAGGCGCTCGGCATCGGGTCCTGAGGGGAGAGCCGCTTGACGCTCCGGACCCGGGCCTGATTAAGATGCTACGGGGCTCGGGCGCCGCGGCTCCTGCGGCGCTCCCGATCAGCGCCACCGTTCGGGACACCGGCTGAGCGATGGCCTACAACGTCCGACACAGCAAGCGAGTTGACCACGAGCCGGCCACCGGGCTCGAGCGCCAGGCGCATCTCGTGCGAGAAGCCGCGGCGTGGATGCTGGGGCTCGCGGTGATGCTCTTCGTCTTCTGGCTGGCGCGGCGATACCTCTTCTAGCGCCGAGCGATCGCCGGAATCCCCCGGGGCCGCGCCGGCCCGATCGGGGCTCAGGCCACCAGTCCGGGTAGCTCCCGGATCGGCTCGGGAGCCGCTCCCGAGCCCACGCCCGGTCACCCGGGCCCCAGCACCGACACGCCCTCCACCACCACAGGCGGGATGCCGAGGCTTCCCATCCACCGGGGCTCGGCGCCGAGGCCGCCCAACCGGTTGAGGAGGTCATAGGTGTTTCCCGCCAGCGCAAGCTCGCCTGCGAGCCCCGCGACCTCCCCCCCCAGCACCCGCCAGGCCACGGCACAGGGCAGATTGAAGGTCCCTCCCGGCGCACTTGCCTGCCCCGCGCCGAGGAACGCCTCGACCAGGAGGCCGTCGCGGACGGCCTGGAGCAAACCGTGAAAGGACAGCGTCCCCGGGGCCACGACCAGATTCGAGAAGGCGGCGTGCGGCTTCCCGAAGACGCTCCGGCGACCGTGGCCCGTGGGGGCGACGCCGGCCCGGGCGGCCGTCTCGAGGTCGTACACCAGGGTCTCGATGGTACCGCTTCGGACGAGCACCGTGGGCCGGCTCGCCGTGCCCTCATCGTCAATCGGCCGGGAACCCGGCCGCCCGTCGAGGAGCGGTTCATCGCTCAGGGTGAACTGCTCGCTCAGGGCCCGGTGCCCGCGCCGCCCGCCGAGCGGGGACAGCCCGTACAGCGCGGCCTTGCCGACCAGGGCCTGCTGTAGCGGGACGAGCAGGGTCTCGGCGGCCTCGTTCGCGAAGCAGACGGCGGCACGGCCGGCTGGAGGGTCCCGCAGTTGTCTGGCCCATTGGAGCCGCCGCAGGAGGTCCTCGACCATCCGCTCCAGTGCCGGGAGGTCGGGGAGGTCGCCGCCGCACAGGCGGTCCCGCAGCCGGAGCAGCCGCCCGCCGGCCGGGACCGCGACCTCCGCAGCCACCGTGACGCGCGAGACGTCGTAGCTGGCGTCGAGCCCCCGGGTGTTGGCCACCCGCACGGTTCCGAGCGACCGCTCCACGTCCACCTGCACCGCGGCGCCGTTTCCCGCAAGCCGGTCGCGCACCAGGTGGCCGAGCAACGCGAGATCGTTGAGGGTTGCGGCGG
>JBBIMQ010000135.1:0-7561 GCA_037444345.1 Gemmatimonadota bacterium
CGGCACCCGGCGCTGCCCTGCCACCGCAAACCAGCGGTTCTTCATTGCCGGCCGGTTCTCTCCAGCAGCACCCGCTCCCACACCTGGGCCGCCACCACCCCGCCCAGGATCGGCCCCACCCACCACACGATCTGGGCGAACCAGGTTCCCGAGACCAGCGCGGGCCCGAAGGCGCGGGCCGGATTCATGGCAGCGCCGGTGAGCGGGCCGCCGATCATGATATCGAAGAAGAGGACCAGCCCGATCCCGAAGCCCCCCACCTTGGGGGCCCCGGGGGCGACCGCGGTGCCGTAGACCGCGAAGACCAGAAAGAACGTGAGCAGGGCTTCCAGCACGATGGCCGTACCCAGGGTCATCGTGCTCACGATCGCCGGGGTTCCGAGCGTGCCGATGCGCGACACATTGGCGGGGACGAGGAGCCGCACGGCGAGCGCGGCCAGCACCCCCGCCGCCAGCTGCACCGCCACGTAGGCCGCGGCTGTCCGGCCGTCAATCCGGCGCCCACTCCAGAGGCCGATCGTCACCGCCGGATTGAGGTGGCCGCCGGAGATGTTCATCGTCGCGGTGACCATGACGCCGAGCACGATGGCGTGCACCAGCGCGATGCCGAGCAGATCGTACTTGGCGCCGGGATACACGTTCACCAGCACGGCGGCGCAGCCGAAGAAGACCAGCGCGAAGGTGCCCACCCCTTCGGCCACCACACGACGAGTCAAGGACGGCATGAGTGCTTCCCCTGGGTCGAGTCGCGGGGAATTGTAGGAGCGGCCCGGGGGGAGAGGAAGGGTTCTCCCGTGCAATCCCTACCGCCCATCCTCTCGCTTCAACACCAGGCAGGCGTTGATCCCGCCGAACCCGAACGAATTCGACAGCAGGAACTCGGGGTCGCCGGGCCGGCCCTCTCGGGCCAGGTAATCGAGGTCGCAGGCCGGGTCAGGTTCGCTCAGGTTCACGGTGGGGGGAAGCCAGCGGCGAGCCGAGGCGAGGGCGCAGATCGCGGCCTCGAAGGCCCCGCTCGCGCCGAGGGCGTGCCCGTAGTAGCCCTTGGTGCCGCTGATCGGGATCCTGGCGGCGTGCTCCCCGAACACCTGCTTGATCGCGCTGGTCTCGGTCGGATCGTTGAGCGGCGTGGAGGAGCCGTGGGCATTGATGTAGCCCACCTCGGAGGGCTGGATCCCGGCCTCGGCGAGCGCCAGCCGCATCGCGCGGGCCGCCTGCCGCGCGTCGGGACGGGGCACCGTCATGTGATGGGCGTCGTTGGTCGTCGCGTACCCCACGATCTCCGCGTAGATCCTGGCGCCCCGCGCCAGCGCGCGCTCCCGCTCCTCCAGCACCAGGACGGCCGCTCCCTCCGACATCACGAACCCGTCCCGGCCCCGGTCGAACGGCCGGCTGGCGGTGCGCGGGTCGTCGTTCCGGGTGGACATGGCCCGGATGATCGAGAACGCCCCGAAGCAGAGCGGGGCCAGCGGCGCCTCCGCTCCGCCGGCGAGCATGAGGTCGGCCTCGTCGCGGCGGATGGCCCGAAAGGCGTCGCCGATGGCGATCGTGCCGGACGCGCAGCTCATGCCGTTGGTCGAGTTGGGACCCGTGACCCCGAATTCGATGGCGATATTGCAGCTTGCGGCCCCGGTGAACACCGTGAGCGCCAGCGCCGGATCCACGTTCCGCGGTCCCCCCGCCAGGTAGCGCTGGTACTGCCCCTCGGCGTACGCCACCCCCCCCAGCGCGCTCCCCATCATCGCGCCGATCCGGTCCCGGTCTTCCCGCTCCAGCACGATCCCGGCATCCTCCAGCGCCAGCCGCGCTCCGGCGATGCTGAACTGGCCGAAGCGGTCCAGCCGCCGGGTCCGGCGCTCTTCGATGAAGTCGGTGGGATGGAAGTCGTCCACCTGGGCCGCGATGCGCGAGCGGAACGGGGCCGGGTCGAACCGGGTGATTTCCCGCACCACGGACTCCCGCCGCTTGAGCCCCGCCCAGAGCTCCTCCACGCCGATACCGATGGGCGTGATCGCGCCGATCCCGGTGATGACGACCCGCCGGAGGTGGTTGTGCCTCACAGTCATGGAGCCAGTCTCTCTGCCCCCGCGGCCTCGGCGCACCGCCCGATGCCGGCCAGCGTGCGGCTCGCGATGCCGTGAATGAAGATCGGGCCGATGATCCACTCGGCGGCCAGCCCGCCCACCAGGGGCCAGGCGGGGCCCTCCCACTCGTGGGTGATCGCCACGTGGGTGCCCCCGTCGCGGGGCACCAGCCGCCACAGCACCTCCATGCCGCGCGTGATCCCCTGGACGTGCCGGTAACGGACCTCGAACCGGTCGCGGGCGATCCACATCTCCGAGACCCACCAGGTCGGCCACCGGAGGGGGCCGAACGGGCGCCAGGCGGCCATTTCCACGATCCCGCCGTCGGGCCGCCGCTCCAGCAGCCGCACCCAGCGGTAATGGGGGAGCAGGCGGGGCCAGCGCTCGACGTCCGCGGCGAGCGCGAAGACCCGCGCGGGCGGAGCGCGCACGACTCGTTCGTCCAGCGTCTTCACCCGCTCCCCCCGGTGTGCCAGGCGGCGACCAGCCGGAAGCCGGGCCGGCGCGCTACCCCGGCCCGCACCCCGGCCCGGGCGAGCAGGCTCCCCAGCTCGCCGGGCGTGAACCCGCGGCGGACCGAGGTGAGGCCGTCGGCTCGGGTCGCGGGATCGAACCGGAGGAGGCGCGAGCCCACCCAGAAGCCGGCCAGCGCGGCGCGCGCCCGCCGGAGATCGGCCACCACCACGCCGAGCCGCGCCAGCCGGTTCGCCTCCCCGATCAGCTCGACCATCCCCTCGGGGGCGAGGTGATGCAGCACCTGGCTCAGCACCACGATGTCCGCCACCCCGGGCCGGAACGGGAGGCGTGCCGCCGTCGCGAGAACGGTCGGGATCCCGTTCGCCAGCGCCACCTGAGCCGCGGTTCGGTTCCGCTCCACCCCGAGGGGGTGGAGCTGCAACCCGCGGCGCCGGGCCCAGCCCGCGGCCCGCCGGGGGAGGTCGCCGGCGCCCGTGCCGATATCCAGCAGGGTGAGCACGGTGCCGGGCGCCAGAGCGGCCGTGAGCCGCGCCAGTCCGTGGCGCACCGCCCACCACCCGCCGAACCATCGGTTGGCGCGGGCGATGTTCCGGAGCGACTCCCGCACCTCGGCGGGCTCGGCGTCGTGCCGGTCCAGGAGCTCGAGCCCGGGGGGCGGCGCGCTCATGGCTTCCGCAGCACGGCATACTCGCCGCGGTAATGGAGCAGCGGCTCCCCGGCGGCCACCGTGCCGCCGATCACGCGACCCACGAAGAGGGTATGGTCCCCCAGCGGAAAATCGGCGAACCGCTCGCACTCGATGTGGGCGATGGCCCCCTCCAGCACGATCAACCCCTCCGGGGTCTCCCGGAACGGGATCCCGGTGAACCGGTCCATGATCGGGGTGTGGGCGAAGCGGCGGGACAGCGGCTCCTGCTCGCTGCTCAGGATGTTCAGCACGTAGGACGGCGCCACCGAGATCACCCGGTGCATCTCGGCGGACACGTCCACCGAGACCGAGACCAGCGGCGGCTGGAGCGAAACCGAGGCCAGGCTGCTCGCCGTCATCCCCACCGGCTGGCCCGCGGCGTTCCGTACCGTCACGATGCTCACGCCCGTGGCGAAACGGCCTAGGAGCTGGCGGAAGGTTGCGGGGTCAACGTCGGGACGACTCAGAAAACCATCCGGGCGAGAAAACCGGGATCCAGCACCGTGCGGGCCGGCACGAACTCGCCGGTCACACCGATGAACGTATGGGCCAGCCCCCGGCGTTCAAGCCGGGCGATGGCACGGTCGAACAGGGGGGGGAGGAGCATGCCATATCCCACCATCCGTTCGATCACCCACTTGCCGCGAAATGCCGCGCGGCGCCACCGCAGGTACGGCGCAAGCCGCCTCCGGGTGACCGGCCCCGGCTGCGCCAGTGCTCTGGCCACCGCCGCCGCGGCCAGCTCGGCGCCGCGCAGGGCGCTCAGGATGCCGTCGCCCGTGAAGGGATCGAAGAACTCGGCCGCATCCCCCACCAGGAGGGCCCCGTCGGCGGCCACCCGGCGGGCGCGCGCCGCGAACGGGCCGGTCACCTGAACCGGCCGGAGCAGGCCCCGGCGGGGGATCCGGCCTCGCAGCTCGGGGAACCGTTCCAGCTCCGCGAAGAAAAACTCCTCCACCCGGCCGCGGGCCTCGGCCGCCCGCCGCTTGGGGACCACGAGCGCCAGGTTGGCCACCGGCCTGCGCGACGTCCAGTCGCCGGGCCCCCCGCCGATCCGGTTGAGGCCAGCGTAGCCCTCGCGCCCGACATGCAGCTCCGCCAGCCCGTCGAGGTCGGCCACCCCGGCCACGTGTGCCACGAATGCCACCCGCGCCGGCGCGCCGAACCGCCTCCCCCCGAGGCACCGGGCCACCAGCGAGTGCAGTCCGTCGGCGCCGACCACGATGCCGGCCTCCACTGCCTGACGATTCCCCGCCCGCCCCCGCAGCGTGGCTCCCCTCACCGCCGCACCCTCGAAGCGCAGGGCCTCGAGGGCGGTGCGCTCGGCAATCGCGACCCCCGCCTCGCGGGCCGCCTCCACCAGGTGCCGGTCGAGCGTCCAGCGCGCCACCGAGAGCCCGGTCGCCCGGAATGGCCGTACCGGGGCCGCCGCGAAGCGACCGGTCAGGCGGGAACCGGCAGGCCCGAACACCTGGCACCCCTCGAGTGGCGTTGCGCCGTCCGCCTCGAGCGCCTCGACGACCCCGAGCCGATCCAGGAAACGGACGGCCTCGGGGCTCAGGTATTCGGCGCACGGCTTGTGGCGTGGGAAGCTGGCGCGGTCCACCGCCAGGACCCGGTACCCTCGCCGCGCGAGGTGAATGGCCGTGGCGCTGCCGGCCGGACCCAGGCCCACGATGAGCGCGTCCACCCGCGCGGGGAGCGGCGTCACGGCACCCGGGCGAATTCCACGCCGCCCAACAACAGCCGGGACGGCGAGTTCGCCACGAAGCCGAACGAAAAGGTGGCGCTCCCCCCGTCATCGAAGGCGATCGCCAGCGCAAAACTCCTCACGGCGAACCGGCAGCTCCTGGTCCTGGTCTGCGGGACGCCTTCGATCACCGAAAAGGTCCGCACCGTGCGGGCGCAGCTCCCGTCCTGCCGGAACTCCCAGGTCGTGGTGGCGGTCAAGAGATCGCCCACGGTCTGGAAGACGATGGTATTCTCCCAGCGGCCGACCAGGGCGGCGGGGATCGGCAGCCCGTCGCCGGTTCCTCCGCCGCGGTCCCCGCCTCCGCTCCCGGCGCCCCCACCGCCCAGCCCGGTGGGATCGCGGGCCTGGGCGGAGCAGGCGGCGGCGATCACGGCCCCCACAGCTGCCAGGCAAGCCAGCCGCCTGCGGCGCCGAAACTGGTGGCGAAGGCGTTCACTCCATCGTTCGAAAGCCACGACCAGCCTCCGACATGACGCGCCCGCGCCCCGCAGCGGTGCACCCGCTGTTCGGTGCTCGCGGCGCACCGATCGCAATAGAACCGTCCCTGCACCCCCGAGCCCAGGACCGCATCGAGCAGCATCGCCGCGACACCGACAACCAGCGCCGCGAGGCCGAGGGTCCCGGGGGAGCCCGCGAACACGGCCGCACCCGCCACGCTGGCCGCGCCCGCCAGGGATCCCGCCGTGCCCACCAAGGTGACGCCCCCGCTGGTTCCGGGGGACACCCGCCTGCCGGATAATACGTCCCTCGGGGGATCAGGACTCCAGCCCCCCCAGGCAGTGGCCCAAGTGTCGGCGGCCGCCCCCGCCAGACTCCCGGTGACGATCCAGATTCCGGCCCCCGGGGCGAGGGCGTCGAACAGGGCGCCGAGCGCCGCCGGCCCGCCGTTGGCCAGAACCTGCGCCCCATCCCGTCGCGGCCCCTTGGCCTCCTGCCGCCGGCTGGCGGGGTCCGGGGCCAGGCGCGACATGACACTGCTCCCGACAAAAAACGCACCCAGTACCGCCGCCCCGGGCCAGCCGGTGCGCCACAGCACGGCGGTGCCGATCACCACGGCGAGGACCGCCCCGCCCGGTGCCAGAGCGCGAGCGACCCAGCCCGCTGCTGCCACGGCGGCCGACATCAGGGCGGCCAAAAGGACTGGCATGATCCGGTGGCCTCGGCGTTCCCGGTGGACTCCCGCAGGGGACCGGTTTCTCCCCGCGCCACCCTCCCATTCAGGCAGTGCCGGCGTCCCAGTTGGTCGGAGGGTGGCGGCGGTGGTAAGGATAGGTGGCGGAGCCGCCGCCCCTTCGGCTCCGCCCGGCTTGCCCGGTCCTGCCGGCTCCAGTGCCGCAGGACCGGGCGACCCGTTATTCTATGGCCGGGTCTCAAACGCGTCACGAAACGCGCGGCGCCCCGACACTGCTTGAACCACGTCCCAGCCGTAATTCCTCTGAGCCTCCTCGAGGCTCTGCGGAACCTCGATACGCCGGTCGAAGACGGTCTCGACGAGCTGGCAGGCGAGATCGTGGCCAAGCGCCTCGGCCTCTCGGCCACCGTGGCGGCGCAGATCGAGCGATATCAGGCTCAGGTGAAGCGCGGGATTCCCGTGGCGCTCGAGGAGGCGGCGGCGGTGTTTCGCCTGGCGGGCCGGCGGCCGGACGCTCCGCTCGTCTTCGCCGATGCCGGCCGCCGCACCGCACGCTATCTCGCGCGGCAGCAGCCGGTGGCGGTCCGCGGGGCGATCCGGGTGCTTCCCGGGAGGCTGGGGCGCCGCCTCGGCACGCGGGCCGCACAGGCCGCGGCCCGGCGCCAGCTCGGCGTCGAACTCAGGGTGAACGAGGGAGAGGCCCGGGCCGAGAGCCAGCGACCGCTCTCCGTCCTCGCCCTGCCTGACGGGGCCGCGTGCGGCTTCTACGCGGCCGCGCTCTCCGAGCTCCTCCGGGTGCTGGTCGGCTTCGAGGGCGCCATGATCCACGAGCACTGCCGGGCCCGGGGCGATCCCCTCTGCGCCTGGCGTGCCACGCCGACCGAAGGCTACCCATGACTCTGCTTGCCGGACTCGACCTCGCCGAGGTCCGTGCGGCGCTCGCTGAATCAGGCTGCGACGGCTGGTTGCTTTTCGACTTCCGCGGCGTGAACCCGATCCTCGGACGCCTGCTCGGCCCGATCGGTTTCAGCAGCCGCCGGCTGTTCCTCCTCCTCCCCCGGCAGGGAGAGCCGGTGGCGCTGGTGCACAAGATCGAGCTGGCCCCGTTCGGGGAGTTCCCCGGCCGGGTGGAGAGCTACGCCCGCTACGGCGAGCTCCACGCCGCGCTCGGCGCCCTGGTGAGGGGTCGGACCCTGGCCATGGAGGTCTCGCCGGACGACGGGGTGCCCTACCTCGACCGGGTCCCCCACGGCGTCGTTCAGTTGATCGAGCGCCTGGGGGGGCGCGTGGTGCCATCCGCCGCGCTGGTGACCCGCTTTGCCGCCCGCTGGAGCGCCGAGGAAACGGCGGGACACCGCTATGCGGCCGCTGCGCGGGCCGAGAGCGCCCGGCGCGAACTCCAGCGGGCCGTGCGCGAGGGTGGGAGC
>JBBIMQ010000136.1:0-7537 GCA_037444345.1 Gemmatimonadota bacterium
GGTTCGACCTCCAGGCCGCCAACGTGCGGCCGGTCGTGGTGGCGCTGGACCAGGCGCCCACCCGGGCTGCGGCGGCCGACGGCTACCGCTCGCCGCGGGACCTGTTCCGGCTCACCCGGGCGGTGCGGCGGGAGCGGCCCGCGGTGTTCTTCTCCCCTTCGGTCTATACCTACTTTCCGCTGCCGCCGGGCCAGCGGGCGGTGGTGACGGTGCACGACGCCATCGCGGAGCGGTTTCCGCGGCTCACCCTGCCGAGCTGGCGGGCCCGGCTCTTCTGGCGCCTCAAGGTCGGACTCGCGCTCCGCCAGGCGCGGCTGGTGCTCACCGTGTCGGATTTCGCCGCGTCCGAACTGGCCCAGGTGCTCGGCGTGCCGCCGGAGCGGATCCGGGTGGCCGGCGAGGCGCCGGCCCCGGCGTTCCGACCGAGCGAGGGGCCGGACGCCATTCTCGCCGCGGCCCGCCGGGTGGGCCTCGGCCCCCGCGACCGCTGGTTCATCTATGTGGGAGGCTTCAATCCGCACAAGCGGGTGGATGCCGTCGTGCGGGCGCACGCCCGGCTGGTGCGGGAAGTCCCGGGACCTCCGGTGCGCCTGCTCCTGGTGGGAACCGTGGACCAGGATGTCTTTCACGGCGACCAGGCCCGGATTCGCGAGGCGATCCGCTCGGCGGGGACGGAAGCGCTGGTCCACTGGACCGGGTTCGTGCCGGACGAGGAGCTCAGGCACCTGCACTCGGGCGCGGTGGCGCTGGTGCTGCCGTCCGCCTGCGAGGGCTTCGGGCTGCCGGCGGTGGAGGCCGCCGCCTGCGGCACCCCGGTGGTGGCCACCACGGCGAGCCCGCTGCCACGGCTCCTGGCCGGCGGGGGCATCTTCGTGCGCCCGGGCGACGAGGCGGAACTCGTCGAGGCAATGCGCCTGCTCCTCACCGACCCGGCGGCCCGGAGCCGGATGGCTCGGGCGGCGGCGGAACGGGCCCGGGCGCTCGACTGGGCACAGGGGGCGAGGGCTGCGCTCGCCGCGCTCCACGAGGCGGCGGCATGAGCGGGCTCCGATTGTGTTTTGCCACCACCTTCAATCCCCCACACAACATCCGCCGATATGGGATCGGGGTGCAGCGGCTGGCGCGCGGCCTCGCCCGGGCGGGCCACCAGGTCACGGTGGTCCACGACGTGGATGCCTACAACGCGCTGCATCGGGGCCCCGAACCGGCGCCGGCACCGGAACCGCCTGGCGTGGAAGTCATCCGGCTCCGGAGCGGGCTGGGGGCGCTTTCCCCCCTCCTCACCCAGCAGCTGGGCCGGCCGGTGGTCAACGGGCAGCGGATCGCCCGCCTGCTCGAGGCGGGCGGCTTCGACGTGATCAACTATCACAACACCTCCTTGATCGGGGGGCCGGGGCTCTTTCGCTACGGGCGCGGGCTCAAGCTCTACATGGCGCACGAGCACTGGCTGGTCTGCCCGAGCCACGTGCTCTGGCGCCACAACCGGGAGCTCTGCACCGGCCGGCAATGCTTCCGCTGCCAGCTCGCCTACCGGCGCCCCCCGCAGTGGTGGCGCTGGACCGGGCTGCTCGAGCGCGAGCTCCGGCACATAGACGCCTTCATCGCCATGAGCGAGTTCAGCCGGGACAAGCACCGCGAGTTCGGCTTTCCGCGGGACATGGAGGTGGTGCCCTACTTCCTGCCCGATGCTGCCGAGCCGGGCGGGGCCGGCGGGAGCGGGCCGCGGCCCCACCCCAGGCCCTACTTCCTGTTCGTGGGGCGGCTGGAGAAGCTCAAGGGGCTGGACGACGTGATCCCCGTCTTCCGCGACTACGACGGGGCCGATCTCCTGATCGCGGGCGAGGGCGAGTACGGGCCCGCGCTCCGGGCCCAGGCCCGAGACCTCGAGCGGGTGAAGTTCCTGGGACGGGTGCCGCCGGACGCGCTCCCGCCGTACTACCAGCACGCCGTGGCCCTCATCGTCCCGTCGGTCTGTTTCGAGACCTTCGGGATCATCCTGATCGAGGCCTTCCGCCAGTCCACTCCGGTGATCGCGCGGCGGATCGGGCCGTTTCCCGAGATCGTGAGCCGGGCAGGGGGGGGCGAGCTGTTCGAGACCCGGGAGGAGCTGGTGGCGGCGATGCGGCGGCTGCAAGCGGACCCCGCCTATCGCGCTGCCGCCGCCCGGGCCGGCCATCGCGCCTTCCGGCTCCACTGGAGCGAGCAGGCGGTGATCCCCCGCTACCTCGGCGTCGTCCGGCGGGCCGCGGAGCGCAAGGGCGACCGCCGGGTGCTCGCCCTGCTGGACGGAACCCGGGCGGCGTCGGAGGCTTGCCTTGCGGTCCGGCCCACCACAGCGGAGGCCTCATGAAGGTCTTCATCACCGGCGGGGCGGGGTTCATCGGATCGCACCTGGCGGAACGGCTGCTCGAACGCGGCGACCGGGTGCTCGTCCTGGACGATCTCTCCACCGGGTCCATGGACAACATCGCCCACCTCGTCGGGCGGCGAGGCTTCGAGTACCGGATCGGGTCCGCCCTGGACCGCCCCCTGGTGGCCGAGTGCGTGGACCGCTGCGACGTCACGGTGCACCTCGCCGCTGCGGTCGGCGTGCGCCTCATCGTGGAGCGGCCGGTGCGTACCATCGAGACCAACGTGGGCTGCACCGAGGTGGTGCTCGACGCCGCCGCCAAGAAGCAGAAGCTGGTGGTGGTCGCCTCCACCTCGGAGGTGTACGGCAAGAGCGCCAAGGTCCCCTTTACCGAGGACGACGACCTCCAGCTCGGCCCTACCACCCACTCCCGCTGGGCCTACGCCTGTTCCAAGGCGCTGGACGAGTGGCTGGCGCTCGCCTATCACCGCGAGAAGAAGGTGCCGGTCATCATCGCCCGCTTCTTCAACACGGTGGGGCCCCGGCAGACCGGCCGGTACGGCATGGTGCTGCCCACCTTCGCGGCGCAGGCCCTGGCGGGCGAGCCGATCACCGTGTTCGGCACCGGCACCCAGTCGCGCTGCTTCGGCCACGTGCGCGACGCCGTGGAGGCGGTCCTCCGGCTGATCGAATCGCCGATGGCGGTGGGCCAGGTCTTCAACATCGGCAACGACGAGGAGGTCGCCATCCTTCGCCTCGCCGAACTGGTCCGCGAGGTGGCCGCCTCGAGCTCCGAGATCGTGCTCGTGCCCTACAGCGAAGCCTACGCCGAGGGGTTCGAGGACATGCAGCGACGGGTGCCGGATGTGCGGAAGCTGGAGCGGACCATCGGGTTCCGGCCCCGGACCCCGCTCCGGGAGATCGTGGCGGATGTGGTGGCCGATCAACGGGCCCGGCTGGCGGCGCGATGAGGCCGGCACCGAGGAACCTGGAGCGGCCGGCCCGGCGCCTGGCCCATGGCGACGGAGATCACAGCCCGGACCGACCGATGCGGGCTATCCTGACCTACCATTCCATTGATTCCTCGGGCTCGCCGATTTCGGTGTCGCCCGAGGCGTTTCGGGCTCACTGCCGCTGGCTGGCGCGAGGCCCGGTGCGGGTGGTCCCCCTGGCGGCGCTGCTCGCGATGCCGGAGACCGAGGACGCCGTGGCGCTCACGTTCGACGACGGGTACAGCAACTTCGCGGCGGAGGCCGCACCGCTGCTCGAGGCCTACGGACTGCCCGCCACGCTCTTCGTCGTCCCCGGCCAGGTGGGGAAGACCAACGCCTGGGGCGGCCGGGCCGAGCCGCGCATCCCGACCCTCTCGCTCCTCGACTGGCCCGCGCTGGCCGGTCTCGCGGAACGGGGCATCCGGCTCGGGGCGCACAGCCGGACCCATCCCCGGCTCTCCGCCGTGCCCGCCTCGCAGCTCGAGGACGAGCTGGCAGGCGCCGCCGAGACCATCCGCCAGGAGACGGGCCAGAGCCCGGAAGACCTCGCCTATCCCTTCGGCGACGTGACCCCGGCCGTGGCGCGTGCCGCGGCCCGGGTGTACCGGCGGGCGGTGACCACGGAGTTCCGTCCCCTGGCCCCGAACGACGACCCCCTCCGCCTCCCCCGGCTCGACGCCTACTACTTCCGGGGCCAGGGACAGCTCGAGGCCTGGGGCACCCCGCGCTTCCGGCAGCGGCTCTGGTTCCGGGGCCAGGCCCGCAAGCTCCGGCAGCGCCTGACAGGTGGAGGACCGGCGTGACGTCGCCCCGCCCCCGCCTGTCGGTCATCGTGCCGGCCTACAACGGGGCCCGGGTGCTGCCCGCCTGTCTCGAGGCGCTGGGCGCGAGCGACCTCCCGCGCTCCCAGTGGGAGCTGCTCGTGGTGGACGACGGGAGCACCGACGAGACGCCCCTGGTGGCCGCCCGGCAGGCGGACCTGGTGGTGCGGCTCCCCGGACGGCCCCAGGGCCCCGCCTACGCCCGCAACCGCGGGGCCCAGGCCGCCCGCGGCGAGATCCTGGTGTTCATTGACGCGGATGTGTGCGTGCACCCGGATACGCTGCGCCGCTTTGCCCGCGTCTTCGAGCAGGACCCGGACCTGGCAGCCGCGTTCGGCTCCTATGACGCCGATCCCCCAGCCCGCGGGATGGTCTCCCAGTACCGCAACCTCCTGCATCACTACCATCACCAGCGGAACCCGGGGGAGGCGGAAACCTTCTGGGCCGGGTGCGGGGCGGTGCGGCGCGACGTGTTTCTCGCCGTGGGGGGCTTCGACGAGTGGCACTATCCTCGTCCCTCGATCGAAGACATCGAGCTGGGTCACCGGATCCGCGAGCGAGGCTGGCGGATCGCGCTCCGACCCGAGATCCAGTGCTGCCATCTCAAGCGGTGGACCCTGCCGGGCGTGCTCCGGACCGACCTGCTCGACCGCGGGATTCCCTGGATGCGGCTTCTGCTCCAGGAAGGGCGGATCGGCAACATGCGAGCCCTCAACCTGAGCCTCGCCGAGCGGGTCAACACCGCCTGCACCGGGCTCGCGATGGTGGCCTTCGCCGCGAGCCTTCTGCACGACCGCCGCTGGGCCTGGGCCGGGCTCGCGCTGCTGGGCCTCGTGCTGGCCGCCAACCTGCCGCTCTACGCCTTCTTCCGCAGGCTCCGCGGGCTCGGGTTCGCCCTGGGAGTCCTGCCGCTCCACCTGGGCTACTACCTGCTGAACGGGATCTCCGCCGCCGCCGGCTGGCTGCTGCATCATCTGGTGGGCGAGCCGTCACCCCGAGCGGAGGTCCAGGCGTTCTCGGAGGTCGGCGTGCGCACCTGGCCGCCGGTGCCCGCCCGCGCCCGGCCGAGCCCGTGGACCCGGTCGGACCTCGCACCCCCTGGGCGATGAGGGGACTGCGCGGGTCCACCGCCATTGATGAGGCGCCGCGGCCCGACGATATTGATGCCCTGGCGCTCCGCATCCACTTCCACTCCGGCCCGAGCCCGATGACGGCCACCCCGACCCGTGCGATGCCCGCCACCCAGGCGATCACGCTCGCCTTCGCCCCGCTGCACAAGCGAGCGTTCGGCACGGCCGTGGGCCTCGCCACGGGGCTCGTGGTGTTCGCAGTCACCATCATCTGGTTGCTGCGCGGCGGCCAGGGCGTCATCAACCTGTGGATCCTGGCCAACTACTTCGCGGGCTACACGCCGACCTGGGGCGGGGCGTTCATCGGATTCGGCTGGGGGTTCTTTTCCGGCTTCGTGGCGGGCTGGTTCCTGGCGTTCTGCCGCAACTTCGTGATCGCGGCCTCGCTCTTTCTCATCCGGGCTCGCTCGGAGCTCGAGAGCACCCGTGACTTCCTCGACCACATCTGACGGGCTGGACCCCATGGCGACCCCGGAGCCGGAGCTCCAATCCGCGCTGCTCAGGCTCAATGCCCGAGCCTGGGGCATCGCGTTCGGCCTGCTGCTAGGCGGCGGACTGTTCCTGGCCACCATCATCCTGGTCCTGAAGGGCGGCCCCAACGTGGGCCAGCACCTCTCGCTGCTCCGGGTGTTCCTGCCGGGATACAGGGTGACCGCAGCCGGCAGCTTCATCGGGTTCGTGTACGGCTTCGTGGTGGGCTATGCCATCGGGCGGCTGATCGGCTCGGTGTACAACCGGCTGGTGAGCTGAGCCTGCCGCGCGCCGCCTCCGGAGGGCCTCCCCCCGCTTTTCCCGCCCTGTCGCGCCGCCGCGACATCCGGCGATATTGCGGGCCTGGGACCTGGGCTGGCGTGGAGCTTGCCACCCCGGCAGCAGGCCCCGGGCGGAACCCGGTGCCCGAGTCCCTCACCAGTCTGGAGGATGAATGACCGCGCCATTCCTCGGTGCTCTCGCCGTGCTGTATGTCGGGCCGGATCAACTGATGCCCCTCACGTCAATCCTGGGTGCCGTGGGCGGCGCCGTGCTGATCTTCTGGCGGCAGGTCTCGGGCTTCGTGCGCCGGCTGTTCAAGCGGTCCGGATAAAAGTGGGGGCGAACCGGCCACGCCCTGCATGATCTTGTCGCAATCCCCCGCTCCCCGGCCCCCTGTTGCCGGTTGATCTTCGGGGTACAAGCGCCACAATTTTCCCACTGCCGGTCCCTGCGCGCCCCGCGCTAACCTCCTCTGGGTACGATCGTTGGCCCGATTCTGGCTCGGGTCCTGTTCGCCGGAGGGAGTTCGAGGGGGAGCCGAGGCGCCACCGCCACGGCCCGTGGCGGAGACGCGATCATCGCGCGATCTCGCCCCCTCCGAGCGACCCGAGCCGGGGTGCCGGCGCTACATTCACGGTACCCCGGAGGAGAGTCTTGATGGGACAGTCCGGAGTGGCGCAGGCGGCCATCGAGCGGGCGCCGGTCTCGGAGACGGCCGCCCCGCGGATGAACATCGTGATCGGCGGGCACGTGGATCACGGCAAGAGCACGATCGTCGGCCGCTTGCTGGCCGACACCGGCTCGCTCCCCGAGGGCAAGCTGGAGCAGGTGAAGGAGCTCTGCGCCCGTACTGCCCGGCCCTTCGAGTACGCCTTTCTGCTCGACGCGCTCAAGGACGAGCAGGCGCAGGGGATCACCATTGACGCCGCACGGGTGTTCTTCAAGACGGCCAAGCGGCACTACATCATCATTGATGCCCCGGGGCACATCGAGTTTCTGAAGAACATGATCACCGGGGCGTCGCGGGCGGAGGCCGCGCTCCTCGTCATTGACGCTCGTGAAGGGGTGCAGGAGAACTCCCGCCGGCACGGCTACATGATGTCCCTGCTCGGGGTGCGGCAGATCGCGGTCCTGGTGAACAAGATGGATCTGGTGGGGTACGATCGCGGCCATTTCGAGGGCATCGCCCGCGACTACGGCGCGTTTCTCGATCGCATCGGCGTGCACCCTGCCTGCTTCATCCCGGTGGCGGGCCGCGAGGGCGACAACATCGCGCAGCGCTCGGCCCGGACGGCGTGGTACGAGGGGCCCACGGTGCTGGAAGCGCTGGACCGCTTTGTCACCGAGCCGCCTCCGGTTGACCGGCCGTTTCGGATGCCGGTGCAGGACGTCTACAAGTTCACGGCGCAGGGCGACGACCGGCGGATTGTCGCCGGGACCGTGGAGACCGGCACGCTGCGCGTGGGCGACGAGGTGGTGTTCTATCCCTCG
>JBBIMQ010000137.1:0-2432 GCA_037444345.1 Gemmatimonadota bacterium
ACGGCGAGCCCCCCCAGCACGGCTGCCGCGCGTTGCCGCGCCACACCGTGCCACACCGCGAGCGCGGCCAGCGGGAAGATGAGCGGCTGCCAGTGCTCGACGCCGAACGGCAGGATCGGTGCGGCCACCCGAGCGAGGAGCACCGCCCCGGCCAGCGGAGCCACGGGGCCGAGCCGGACCCCGTGAGCCGGCCAGAGCCCGAGCAAGGGCCAGGCTGCCAGCACCAGCCAGAGTGCCGCGAGCATCTGGAAGGCGGGGCTGTAGGGCGCCTCTCCGAGCTGGGCCAGCGAGCGCGGGACCGGGCCCGCGACTTCGACCATGAGCATCCAGGCGGCCCCGAGCGGAAGCAGCGAGAGGAGTACGCCAGGCCATGGCCCCCGCGACTCGGGCCGCCGCTCGCGCTCGAACCGCCCACCGGTCACGAGGGTGATGGCGGCTCCCGCCATCACGAGGTCAAGATGCCCCGCGACCAGCGCCCCTGTCGCCCCGGCAGCCTGCCCGACGGCGAGCCATCGTGCCCGGCGCGACCTCAAGGTGGCAGGCAGGCCGCTCCGGTCCAGCAGGACGCGGTCGAGCCAGGCGAAACCCTGGGCCAGCTTGAGGGCGCGGGCCATCGGCCCGGCGAGCAGGACACCTCCCCCGAGTGCAAGTCCGGTCCCGATCGCGAGAGGCCAGCCGCCGGGCGGTACCAGTCCGGTCAGGGCGAGGAGTCCCGTGGCGCAGGCCCCCAGCACGACAAGGAGCGACCCCCCCTCGGGGCGCCCTCGCTCCCGCCAGGCCTCGATGCTCGCCGTGACCACCAGACCAAGGGAGAGCAGCAGGTGCCCTGCCGTGATCGAGGCAAAGGAAGGGGCCAGCCGCTCGGCGGGAGGGCCCAGCGCGCGCCCGGCCCCGAGGCTCGCCGCCGCGATCGCGGCGACCACCCCACCCGCCAGGCCCAGGCGACGCGCCCGATCGGTGGGCAACGCGAGGGCCGCGAGCCCGGCGAGCAGGACGAAGAGGTCCTGAGCCGGAGCCGGCCCGGTCACCTCGGCATCATCGCTTCGTGGCGCGCCATGAGCCGGCGCACTCGCTCGAGGTGTGCCCGCATCCGCTCGCCCAGGGCGGGGCCGGCCAGCCCCGGAAGGTCCGCCAGGTCGCGGCGTACCGAGTCGGCCAGGGCCATCCAGGCCGAGTCGGCCGCCATGTGCATCCCTCGCATGTCGGCGCCCATGGCGTCGAGCATTTCCGACATGAGCCGCTGATGGGCGGCCATCATCGCTTGCATCCGGGCCGGCGACATGCCCGCCAGGGAGTCAAGGTGGGCTCGCATCCCCGGCATCATTGCCATCCCTCGCATCGTCATCGCCATGCCGCCCATGCCGGCTGCGGCGGTATCGGCGGGCGCTCCGGCCGGCCGTTTCTGGCCACAGGCGGCCAGCACCACGGCCGCCGCCAGCAGAGTCGAGGTCCTGATCCGCATTGTCGTCTCCCTTCAGGTCGAGGAGCTGGAGGAGGGGTAGCGCGCCGGGGTGTCGTCCTGCGGGCCCGCGAGACCCCGGCGGCGCCAGAGGAAATACAGCACCGGAATGACGACCAGCGTGAGCACCGTCGAGCTGATCATCCCGCCGACCATCGGCGCCGCGATGCGCTGCATCACTTCCGCCCCGGTCCCCTGATTCCAGAGCGCAGGCACGAGGCCCAGCATGATCGCGGCCACCGTCATGAGCTTGGGCCGCAGCCGGCTGACCGCGCCCCGCTCGATGGCGGCCAGGAGTTCGCCGACCCCTCGCGGGGGGACCGGCGGGTGGGCCGTGGCGGCCCCCCCTGCCGTGGGCCACCGGTCCTTCCAGGCCTGATCGAGGTAGAGCACCATCACCACGCCGGTCTCCGCAGCCACACCGGCGAGCGCGAGAAAGCCCACCGCAGCCGCGACCGAAAGGTTATATCCGAGCGCCCACATGGCCCATACCCCGCCCACCAGCGCGAACGGGAGCGACAGCATGACGATGAGGGCCTCGACCATGCTCCCGAAGGTGAGGTAGAGCAGAAGGGCGATCACCCCGATGGTGAGCGGGACCACAACCTGGAGCCGAGCCTTGACCCGCTGGATCGCCTCGTACTGGCCGCTCCACTCCAGCCGGTAACCCGGCGGGATGCCCACCTCGCGAGCCACGACAGCCTTCGCCTCGGCCACGTAGCTCTCCACGTCGCGGCCTCGTACGTCAATCGAAACCAGATCGTTGAGGTAGCCGTTCTCGCTCCGGATCATGGCTGGCCCGGGCGCGAAGGAGATCCGAGCCACCTGGGCCAGCGGAACGAGCAGCCCGTCGGCGCCGCTCACCAGCAGCCGTCCGATGGCCTCGGGCGAGTCCCGGAAATCCCGGGCGTAGCGGACCTGGACGGGGTAGCGCTCCCGCTGCAATGTTTCCCCTGGATGAGGTGGAAGAATT
>JBBIMQ010000137.1:2442-7537 GCA_037444345.1 Gemmatimonadota bacterium
GTGATTCGGTCACCGCCCAGCGCCTGGGCGATCACCTCCTGCACCTCGCCCACCGTGAGCCCGTACCGGGCCGCGGCCGCCGGGTCCGGGTGGATTTCGAGGTAGCGGCCGCCGAACGACCGCTCCGCGTAGATGCTCGCCGTGCCGCGCAGCCCGGCGAGGGCGGTCTCGATGGCGACCCCGATTCGCTGGATTTCCCGGAGGTCCGGCCCGAAAATCTTGATCCCCAGCGTGGTCCGGATGCCGGTCGAAAGCATGTCGGTGCGGTTCTTGATCGGCATGGTCCAGGTGTTCACCGCACCGGTGATGCGGAGCTGGCGGTCCATCTCCGCAATGAGCCGTTCCTGCGTCATCCCGGGCCGCCACGCCTCGGGCGGTTTCAGGTTCACGATGGTCTCGACCATCGAAAGGGGGGCCCAATCGGTCGCCGTGTTGGCCCGCCCCGCCTTGCCCCAGACCGAGGCCACCTCGGGGAACGTCATGAGAATGCTGTCTTCGAGCTGGAGCAGCCGCCGCTGCTGCGTGAGGGACACGCTCGGCAGGGTGTTCGGCATGTACATCAGGCTGCCTTCCCGGAGCGGCGGCATGAACTCGCCTCCCAACCGGGCGAGCGGGATCAGGGTGAGCAGGACGATGCCCGCAGCCCCCGCGAGCACCAGGACCCGGCGGCCGAGCGCCGAGCGGAGCACCGGACGGTAGACCCGCTCGGCCCAGCGGTTGAGCGGGTTGACCCCCTCGGGACGGATCCGTCCCCTGACAAGGAACCCCATGAGCACCGGCACTACCGTCACCGAGACCAGCGCCGCCGCGGCCATCGCGAACGTCTTGGTGAGCGCGAGTGGCCGGAACAGCCGGCCCTCCTGGTCTTCCAGGGTAAAGACCGGCAGGAACGACAGCGTGATGACGAGCAGCGACATGAAGAGCGCCGGCCCCACTTCCTTCGAGGCCGCCAGCACCCGCTCCCAGTGCGGGCGCTCGGGCTCGTGTTCGATGTGCTTGTGGAGGTTCTCCACCATCACGATGGCCGCGTCAATCATCGCGCCAATGGCGATCGCGATTCCGCCCAGCGACATGATGTTCGCGTTGATCCCCATCCAGCGAGTCACGGCGAGCGCCGCCAGGATGCCGAGCGGAAGCGTGGCGATCGCCACCAGAGCGCTCCGGGCATGCAGCAAGAAGACCAGGCACACGAGGGCCACGATCACCGACTCCTCGACCAGGGTTCGCTTGAGCGTCCCGATCGCGCGGTGGATGAGATCCGTCCGGTCGTAGGTGGTCACCACCCGGACCCCCGGCGGCAGGGAGGGAGCGATCTCGGCCAGCTTCGCCTTGACCCGCCGGGTCACCTCGAGCGCGTTGGCGCCGTAGCGCATGACCACGACCCCGCCCACCGCCTCGCCCCGCCCGTTCCGTTCCGCGATTCCCACCCGGAGCTCCGGACCCACCGTCACCCGGGCCACGTCCGCCACGCGGACCGGGCGGCCCCCGGTGCCCACCCCAACTGCCACCGCCGCGATGTCGCCGGGGCCGCGGAAATAGCCCCGGCCGCGAATCACATAGTCGCTCCCGGCCAGCTCGACCGTCCGGGCCCCCACGTCCAGATTCGCGGCCCGGACCGCTCGGGTGACTTGCTGCGGCGTGACACCGAACGCCTGGAGCCGGACCGGGTCCAACAACACCTGGTACTGCTTCACGAACCCGCCGATGCTCGCCACCTCGGCGACCCCGGGAAGCCCCTGGAGGGCATACCGGATCTGGAAGTCCTGGATCGCCCGGAGCTGTTGCAGGGAGTACCCCGGGCCTTCAACCGCGTACTGATAGACCCAGCCCACGCCGGTGGCGTCGGGGCCGAGCGTCGTGCGAGCCCCGGACGGGAGCTCGGGCTGCACGCTGTTGAGCCGCTCGAGCACCCGCGAGCGGGCCCAGTAGAGATCGGTCCCCTCCTGGAAGATCACGTAGACGAACGAGGTGCTGAACATGGATTGCCCCCGCACCACCTTGGCGCGGGGGACCCCGAGCATCGCGGTGACCAGCGGGTAGGTGACCTGGTCCTCTACCACCTGGGGCGCCTGGCCGGGGTAGTCGGTGTAGACGATCACCTGCACGTCGGAGAGGTCGGGGATCGCGTCCACCGGCGTGGTGCGGAGGTAGAGCGTGCCGGCCACGAGGAGCGCGAGGGCCGTAGTCGCGACCAGACCGCGGCGCCGGAGGGACCACTCGATGAGCCGGGCGATCATCGGGGCGCCTCCTGCCGGTCGGGCCGCCGGTTCGACCGGCCGGCGGGCTGGCCGCCCATTCCTTCCATGTCTCCCATGTCTTCCATCCCTTCCATTCGCATGCCGCCCATGTCGAGGCCCATCCCCATCTGGAGCATGATGCTCCGCAGGGCCGCGGCGAGGTTGGACTCCGAGTCCAGGAGGTACGTCGCCGAGGCCACCACCTCGTCGCCAGGCTCGAGTCCCTGCACGATTTCCACCAGGGAGTCGTTCCGGGCCCCGAGGCTCACCTCGCGGGGCACGAAGCGCCCGTCGCCCCGGTTGGCGAAGACCAGGTTCCGCGTCCCTGTCGGCAGCACCGCGGCGAGCGGCACCGCGAGCCGGGGCGCGCCGGCCGACGCCAGCCGGGCCGTGACGTACATCCCGGGCCGGAGCCGCCCATCCCGGTTCGGGACCTCGACCCGGGCGGTGAGGGTGCGGGTTTTCTCCTCCACGCGGGGGGAGATGAAGGTCACGCGGCCCGCATAGGTGCGGCCCGGCAAGGCCTCCACCGCAAGCTCGACCGGCATCCCCGGGCGGAGGAGCCGGGCATCGGCCTCGAAGACCGCCAGCTCGGTCCAGAGCACGCTCCGATCGGCGATGAGGAACAGATCGTCCCCTACCCCCACCGCCTGCCCGGCAGTGACCATCTTCTCGACGATTTCCCCGCTGGTCGGAGCTCGCAGCAGAAGCCTCCGCTCCGCCCGGCCGGTGCGGTCGAGCCGCTCGATCTGGTCCTGGGGAACGTCCCAGAGTTCCAGCCGACGGCGGGCCGCCGCCGCGAGCGAGGAATCGCCCAGCCGCCGTGCGGCGAGATACTCTTCCTGCGCGCTCAGGAGCTCCGGCGCGTAGATGGCGAGCAGCGGCTCGCCCCGGCGCACCGGTCTTCCGGTGTAATCGGCGTAGAGTTCTTCTACCCAGCCCATCACCCGCGCCGTGACGTAGACGCGCCGTGGCTCGGCGTATGTCAGGGTGCCGACAACCCGGATGCCCTCCGCGAGCGGCCGGATCGCCGCGCGGGCAAACGTGATCCCCAGCCGCTCGGCGGCCGCCCGGTCGAGCGGCACGCCGGCCGTATCGCCACCAGCCGCGGGGTTCATCCCCTCCATCCCGGGCATCTCCGGCATCCCCTGGAGGCCGGCCTCGCCGGGGCCGGGCATCCCGGCCATCGCGCCACTGCCCCCGGAGCCCCGCTCCGGTCCGGCCTCCCTCGAGCGGCAGGCTGTCGCGACCACCAGCCAGAGCGCGATGCCGACCCAAAGCGTGCGGCTCATGAGGTCTCCTCCCGCTCGAGCAATTGTTCCACCTTGACGAGGTGCACCAGATGCTCCGCGGCGACCCGGGCGGCGTCGAGCTCGGCCCGGTACAGGGCATCCTCGGCGGCGAGCACGTTCAGGACCTCCACCTCGCCCACTCGATAGCCCCGGAGACTGGCCTCCACGGTCGCCTGGGCGGCGGGAACCACACGTTCAACCAGCACGCGGAGGTGCTCCTCCCCGCTCGCCACTCGCGCGAGGGCGCCCCGGAGCTCGGCCCCCAGGCTCGCGCGCTCCTCCTCGAGCGCGGCGTGGGCCCCGGCCGCCTCCGCTCGGGCGGCGTCGGTCAGGCGCGCCTGCTTTCGCCCGGCCCAGACCGGGAGCCGGAGACCCACGAAGGCCGAGAAGAAGTCCGAGGCGATCGGCCGAGCCCCGTAGCGCACCGTGAAGGTGAAGTCGGGACGGGCCCCGAGCCGCTCTACCCGCACCCGCTGCTCGGCCGCCTCCGCCTCGGCGGCCCGCGCCGCAAGCCGCGGGTGGTGATCCAGCGACTCGGGTGGCGCGAGCGCCCGGCCGCCGCCGGGTCCGAATGGGCCCTCTCTGGCGTGGGCCAGTACCGCGCCAGGCTCGATCGGCTCCACCACGACCTCGTCCGGGCCAGTCACGTTGCGCAGCGCCCCGAGCTCCGCTCGAAGCTCGCCCTCCTCCGCCCGGAGCTCGGCCTCCTCCGTCTCCAGGCGGGCCAGCGCGATCCGCGCCTGCAGCGGATCGCCGAGCCGCGCCCGCGCCGCTGCATACCGGGCCGTGGAGATCTCCACCGCGCTCTGGAGCAGCGCCCGTTGCCGCTCGAGGGTGGCCCTGGCGGTCGCCAGGTACCGCAGCCGATAGTAGAGAAGCGGCGGTGCGAACCACGATCTCGCGCCGGCGGGCCGCCACGCCCGCCGCGCGAGCCCTGGCCTCCGCCCGCGCGAGGTGCGCCCGCGCCCGGAGCGTCCCGGGCCAGGGGACCTCCTGGGAGAGCTGGACGTCCACCTCGGTGAAGTTGTCCCGCTTGAAGGCGAACTCTGGCAGCACCAGGTCCATGACGCCGGCCTCCAGTACCGGGTCGGGAGGCGCGCCAGCGGCGCGGACCCGCAGCTCGGCGGCACGGGCCATCCCCACCTGGGAACGGAGTGCGGGATTGGCAGCGAGGGCCTCCTGCGTCAACCGTTGGAGCAGGGTGTCAGGCGCCGCAGAGCCCGCCTGGGCTCGGAGCTCGGCGAACCCCATCAACCCGAGGGCGGCACCCAGGACCGACAGGGATGCGCGCCGCGGGCGAACGGATCGGACTAGCATAAGTGCCTTCCTCGCTGGCAAGAGCACCGTGGATTGTCAGGCAACATGTTCGAACCTCCTTCGGGACCGTTTCCCTGCCGTGATTCCGGCGGGAACACCTTATCGATGGCGAATGCCCCGAGCCCTGCCCCGGCGAAGCACTCGGGCCCACGGCGCCGCCACCCCCCGGGGCGGCGGTCGAGGGGCGCAGGATCCGCGGAGGGGGCGACGGGGCGCTGGCTGCCGCGACGAGCGGTCGGCGAGAGCGCG
>JBBIMQ010000138.1:0-3453 GCA_037444345.1 Gemmatimonadota bacterium
TCTTCACTGGCGTGCTGTGATCCCGACCCGGCTCCCGTCGGCAGGTTAGAATCCCGGCCGGCACTCCCACCCATTCGGCTCGATGAACTCATGATGGCCCGGTGCCACCCGGGCGGCCGCCGGCTCCAGAACGCCGGCGGGTGCGCTCTCCCGCCAGTTTTGCCAATCCGAAGGGCTACAACGGGTTAGACCACGTCGTGGAAAGCGGGGGGAAGTTTCCCACAAGGACGGGGCCACCAAGTTAACATAATACACATTATACGACATTAACTTGTGCCACCGCCCCACCCGTCGAGAGCTTCCCCCGGGGCCGCATCCCGCCTATTGAGCCCGCGTTGAGCGGGTCGGCGTCCTCAGAGCTTGCCGCGGTTGAGCTCGGCCAGCCGAACCTCGGCCTCGACCCGCGAACTCGATTTCGGGTAGTCCCTGATGATCCGGCGGTAGGTCTCGATGGCGCGAGCCGTATCCCCCGCGTTGGTCCACGCGCGGCCCGCGTCAAGCAAGAACTCCGCTCGCAGGTAGTCGGTATCCGACCCGCGCGACGCGTTCTCGAACGCCTTGGCCGCGTCTTGCGGCCGGCGGGCGTTCTCGTAGGCCCGGCCCAGGAGGCCGTAGGCCGGGGCCAGATAGGCCGGCTTCGGTCCCGACTTGAGGAATTCCTCCAGACTCACCGCCGCCAGCTCGTGCTGGCCATTGATGAGCCGCACCTGATTCAGCGCTATCACGGCTTCCTGGGCCGCGTCCGTGCCGGCGTAAGTGGAGATCACCTTCTGCAGCTCGCTCGCCGCAAGCGGGAGGTTCCCACTCTCGGCTGCATTCCTGGCCTGCTCCAGCGCCCGGGCGGCGAATTCCTCCTTGCGCTTCGAACTCATGGCCATGAACCACACGGCCAGCGCGACCACCAGGATTCCGATGCCGATCCAGCGACTCGGCCTCGACTGAAGAAGCTCGAGCCACGGCCGGCGGGGGGCGCTGAGGGCTCCTGCGGGGCTCGCGGGTTGCGCGGTCCGAGGTTTGGGAGCGTTGACAGTCGAGTTCATCGCAGTCGGGCTGTGGGAGGGGGATGAGGTGCCCCCGAGACGATTCGAACGTCCGACCAACGGTTTAGGAAACCGCTGCTCTATCCAGCTGAGCTACGGGGGCAAAAGTGTCTAAAGCTAGCCCCCTGGCCGACATGCAGTCAACGCAGGTTGCTCAGATCGAGAGCAACGTGTGCACGGGCGCTCCCAGTAACCGGGCCGCTCCGCGCAGCTCCCCGATTTCGAGCATGAACGACCAGCCGACCACCTCGCCTCCCAGCTTGCGAACCAGCTCCCCCGCCGCGTGAGCTGTTCCCCCGGTGGCGAGCACATCGTCCACGACCAGTACCCGGGCCCCGGGAGGACAGGCATCCGAGTGCCCTTCCAGGGCGTCGGTCCCGTACTCCAGGTCGTACTCGTGCCGGATGCGTTCCCAGGGCAGCTTGCCCGGCTTTCGGAGCGGGATGAAGCCGGCTCCGAGGAGCACCGCTACCGGGGCTGCCAGGATGAACCCGCGGGCCTCGATTCCCACCACGTGGCTCACGGCCGAGGTGCCGAAGGGCTCGGCCAGCCCCTCGATGAGGTGGCGAAGCAGCAGACCGTCCTGTAAGACTGGCGTGATATCTTGGAAGACTACGCCGGGCTTCGGGTGGTCCGGGATCGGCCGGATCGCGTTCTTGATCTGGGCCAGCAGGGTGGGATCCATGGCTTGTGGTCGGTTTCAGAATGTGATTTCAGCCTGGTTGATAACTACCTGATATCAAATCGGTTAGGTAAGGGATACTCATCCGAAATCTCCATCTTTTCCACACCGGAGACACGGGCGCGCGCTGGCCCTTCTCGGAGGGCCTTCTCGAGGCTGGCCAGCGCGGCGGCCGGGCCGCGCGCAACCACCTCGACCCGTCCATCTGGCAGATTGGCGGCGAAGCCGGTGATGCCCAGAGCGGCGGCGCGGCGGGCCACGAAGTAGCGGAACCCCACCCCCTGCACCGCGCCGCTCACGAGGAACCGGGCTGTCATGCCGGCCTGGTCCTTCTGGCCCGGAGCCATTCCATGCCAATGGGCAGAACCGAGATCGCGATGATGGCAAGGATCACCAGGCTGAAGTTCTGGCGGACCACGGGGATGTTCCCGAAGAGGTAGCCCCCGAAAACGAACAGCCCGACCCAGAGCAGACTTCCCAGGATGCTGAAGGTGAGGAAGGTCAGGTATGGCATCTGCCCCACCCCGGCCACGAAGGGGGCGAAGGTCCGGACGATGGGCAAGAAGCGTGCGATGATGACGGTGCGGCGCCCGTGCTTCCGGTAGAATTGCCTGGTTTTTTCCAGGTGCTCGTACTTGAGAAAGCTGATGGTCCCGCTGAAGGCCCGCTCGCCGACGAAGCGACCGACCCAATAGTTGGTCGAGTCTCCCAGGATCGAGGCGGCGGCGAGCGCGGCGGCGAGTGCCCAGACCTGGAAGGCCCCGATGCCGGCGAAGGTGCCCGCGGCAAAGAGAAGGGAGTCTCCCGGCAAGAATGGGGTGATTACGAGGCCGGTCTCGCAAAAGATCACGGCAAAGAGAATCAGGTAGCTCCATCCCCCGAAGCGGCGGATGATCTCGCCCAGGTGCTGATCCAGGTGGAGGAACAGGTCCACGAAATCTTTCAGGAGCTCCATGGGGCCGCCTTCAGGGCGAGTGGTCCGGGGCAAAGCCGAAATGCCCGAACAGCGGGACGAAGCGGACGTCGGAGACCGTTTCGGTTCGGTAGCCAGTCTCGTGTCGCGTGATGCAAGTGAGCACCTGGGCCTCCCGATCTCCGAGCGGGAGGATCAGGCGGCCGCCGGGGGCCAGTTGCTCGAGCAGGGGGCGAGGCACTTCGGGCGATGCCGCGGCGACCAGGATCGCGTCGTAGGGCGCGTAGGGACGCCAGCCCAGCGTACCGTCACCGACCAGCACGGTCACGTTCCGCAGCTCCAGGGCCCCCAGTACTTGGCGGGCGGCCAGGGCCAGCGGCGCGAGTCGCTCCACGGTGAAGACCCGATCGGCGAGCAACGCGAGGAGCGCGGTCTGGTATCCCGACCCGGTCCCGATCTCGAGTACTTTTTCCCGGCCCGAGAGATGGGCCAACTCGAGAAAGCGGGCCTGGACCCAGGGCTGGGAGATGGTCTGCCCTCCTCCGATCGGCAGAGCGACGTCCTCATAGGCTCGGTGGCGCAGGCTCTCCGGGATGAACTGATGCCGCGGCACCTGGGCGATGGCGTGCAGCACCGCCAGGTCGCGGATCCCCTTGGCCTGGAGCTCGGAGACCAGGCGGCTTCGATTGCCCCCCGAGCCGGCCCCCGGCCCGGTCCCGCGAGTGCCCCGCCGAGGCCCGGGGCGAGCAGGGCGGTGGTGGGGTGATAGAGGTGGAGCGGGGGGATCGCGCGGGAGCCCGGCGCCGCCCGCCGCGCCG
>JBBIMQ010000138.1:3463-6762 GCA_037444345.1 Gemmatimonadota bacterium
ATCCCTCGAGTGACCATACGCGGACGGTTTCGAGCAGGGCGTAGTTGGTGAGATCCATGTGGAGCGGGGTGATCGCGATGTAGCCCTGGGCCACCGCAAAATGGTCGGACTCCTCGCCCCCGGTCCAGTGAATGGTTCCCCCGCCGATCCAGAAGATCTCCCGGCCCCAGGGGTCCTGCATCCGGGTGAGGGACTCTTGGAAGAAGCGGCTCCCCAGGGGGCAGACCCGGACACCTTTGACCTGGGAAGCCGGGACCGGCGGAAGGTTGATGTTGAGCAGGGTTTCTTTCGGGAAGTCCTTGACGGTGACGATGCGCCGGATCAGGCGGGTGAGCAGGTCCCGATACGTCTGCAGGGTCGGAAGGTCGTCGCCCCCGGCGAAGGAGATCGCGACCCCGGGGACGCCGAGGGTCACCGCTTCCATCGCGGCGGCCACCGTCCCCGAGTAGAGCACGTCCTCGCCCATGTTCGGTCCGTGGTTGATGCCGGAGAACACGAAGGCGGGGCGCGTGCCCATCAGCACGCCGAGGGCGAGCAGCACGCAGTCGGTCGGGGTGCCGTCGACCTGGAACGAGCCGTCGGGCCGTCGGGCCGGCCTCAGGGGCCGGTGCATCGTGAGCGAGTGAGACGTCCCGCTCTGTTCGCGGTCGGGGGCGACGACGGTCACCCGCCCCACCGTCTGGCACACCTCGGCGAGCAGGGCGATCCCGGGCGCCAGGATCCCGTCGTCGTTCGAGACGAGAATTTCCATGCAGGGAGCGAAAGATAACCGCGCTTACTGTCGCGGGCCGGGATCCGCCTTCCCGTCCAGGATGTCGAGGATCTCTTCCATGGCTTCCCGCAGGTCCCGAACGGTCTCCAGCTCCATGGCGGCCCGGGCCTGGGAGCGCAGTTCCCCGGTGCGGCGGTACTGCTCGATTCGCTGGCGGGCTCCCTCGATCGTGTACTTCTCGGTATAGAGCAAGTGCTTGACGAGCATGATGAGCTCGACTTCCCGGCTCTTGTAGACCCGGTTCCCGGAGCGGTTCTTGGCGGGATTGAGAAAGCGGAACTGGCTTTCCCAGTACCGGAGCACGTGCGGTTTGAGGTCGGTCAGGGCGCAGACCTCGCCGATGGAAAAGAACTCCTGCATCGGTCTCGCCATGGTCACCGCCACTGCTCCGGCTTGAGGGTGCGCTCCATCAGCTCGTTCACCGCCTGCCGCGGCGGTTTGGCGTCGAACAGGATCGCCGCCACCTGCTCGCAGATCGGCAGTTCCACCTCGGCGCGCTGCCCCAGCTCCAGCGCGCTCCGGGCCGTGTTCACTCCTTCGGCCACCGTCCGGTGCGCCGCGGTGTACTCGGCCAGAGTCTGTCCCTGGGCCAGGGCGAGGCCCAGCGCCCGGTTCCGGGAGAGCGCCCCGGTGGTGGTCAGGATCAGATCGCCCATCCCGGCCAGGCCCGCGAACGTGAGCGCGTCAGCCCCCATCGCGACGCCGAGTCTCGTCATCTCGGCCAGCCCCCGGGTGATGAGCGCGGCCCGAGGATTGTTGCCCAGGCCGAGCCCTTCGAGGATCCCGGCCGCGATGGCGATCACGTTTTTGAGGGCCCCGCCCAGCTCTACCCCGACCACGTCAGGATGGGAGTAGACTCGAAACCGCGGCGTGGCGAAGATCCGCTGGACCGCTTCGGCCACCGAGGGGTCCGCCGCGGCGGCGACCACGGCGGTCGGCTGCTGCTGGAACACCTCCAGTGCGAAGCTGGGCCCCGAAAGCGCCGAGACCGTGGTTCCGGGCAGCGTCTCCTCCAGCACGGTGTGCATGAGCTTGAGGGAGGCGGGCTCGATGCCCTTGGTGGCGCTCACGACGAGGGCGCCAGCCGCGACGGCCGGGGCGGCGAGGGCGGCGACCCGGCGCACGGCGTGGCTGGGCACGGCCGAAAGCACCACGCGGGCACCATCCACCGCTTCCGCCACGTCGGCGAAGGCCCGGATGCCGGGGGCCAGCCCGCAACCCGGCAAGAACAGGGGATTCTCCTGGCGGGCGTTGAGCGCGTCCACGACTTCGCGCTCGTAGGCCCAGATCCGCACCCGGAACCCCTTGCGGGCCAGGAGTTCCGCCAGGGTGGTGCCCCAGCTTCCCGCGCCCAGTACCGCGATGTCCGTCATGGCTTGGAGGCGGCGGCCGTACCGCGACGTCCAAACCGGCTCTCGGTGCCCGCCAGCAGGCGCCGGATGTTGGCTCGGTGTTTCCAGACGATGAAGCCGGCTACCGCGAGATCGAGCCCCAGGTCCCCGGGTGTGCGGCGCGCGGGATAGAGCAAGAAGTCCGCGAGTGGCAGCGACAGGGCGCCGGCCATGGAGCCCACCGAGACATACCCGGTGGCCCACACCAGGAGCAGCCACACCACCGCCCCCACGGCCACTGCCCCCGGTGCGAGAGCCAGGAACGCGCCGGCCGCGGTGGCGACCCCCTTGCCTCCCCGGAACCCCACCAGTGGTGAGAGGGTGTGGCCCACCACAGCCGCAACGCCGCACCAGGTGGCGAAGTGGGGGAACCCGCTCGGGCGCGATCCGAAGGCGAGGACAGCGACCGCTCCCTTGGCCACATCGAAGAGGCCGACCGGGACGGCGAAGCGCCAGCCGAGCACCCGGTACACGTTGGTGGCGCCCAGATTCCTGCTGCCGTGCTCGCGCAGGTCAATGCCCCGGAACCACCGCCCTGCCAGATAACTGGTGGGAATGGCGCCGAGAAGGTAAGAGAGGGTGAGGTAGAGCAGGCTCTCAGTCATGGCCCCGCGGTTTCCGTCGAACCCTGCGCCCGTCGTCGCGCGAGCGATGGGCGCGGGCCCCCCGCCGCGTGAACTTGAGCCGGATCGGGCTGCCTTCGAACCCCCAGGCGGCTCGGAACCCGTGCAGCAGGTAGCGGCGATAGGCCTCTGGCACGTCGTCCGGCCGATTGCACACGATGGCAATCGTGGGCGGGCGCGTTCCCACCTGGGAGGCATACAGCAGCTTCACCTCTTCCCCCGGCTGCTGGGGCGGTGCGTTCTTCGCGATCAGCGCTGCCAGCACTCGATTCACCTCGGCGGTCGGGATGCGGCGCTCCCTGGCCTCGGCCACCTGAACGATCAGCTCGGGGAGCCGGGACACCCGCTGCCCCGTCACCGAGGACACGTACACGAACGGGACGTACCGCAGGAACGGGACCTTCGCCATTAGCGCCTCCTGGCCCCGGCGTGCGGTGTTGGCGTCCTTCGCGGGTATCAGGTCCCATTTGGTCACGGCCACGATCAGCCCGGCGCCCTTCTCCCAGGCTTCCG
>JBBIMQ010000138.1:6792-7513 GCA_037444345.1 Gemmatimonadota bacterium
CCTGGGCCTGGAGGCCCAGGGTGGCATCTACCACCAGAACGCAAACGTCAGCCTCCTGGATCGCCCTGTGGGACCTAAGCGTGGAGTAGAACTCGATATCATCTTGTACTTTAGCGCGGCGCCGTAACCCCGCAGTATCTATGAAGTTGAGGGTTTGGCCGTGATATCGCAAGGGAGTATCTATGGCGTCTCGAGTCGTCCCGGGCTCCGGCGCCACCACGAGCCGCTCTTCCCCCAGAAGCCGATTGACCAGGGATGATTTCCCCGCGTTGGGGCGCCCGACCACCGCCACCTGGATGGCGTTGGCGTCCGATGTGGGTTTCCGTTCCGGCAGCCGGGCCACGATGGCGTCGAGCAGGTCGCCACTCGCCTTCCCCAGCAGGGCGGAGAGCGGCAGGGGGTCGCCAAGCCCCAGCTCGTAAAAGGCGAGGTGGCGGCTGGTCCGGGGGAGATCATCGAGCTTGTTCACGGCGAGGAGCACGGGTCGTCCCGTCTGCCGGAGCCGGGTGGCGATTTCCCGGTCTATCGGGTGGGGCCCCTCCTGCCCGTCCACCACGAAGACGACGAGGTCCGCCTGTTCCACGGCGAGCTCCACCTGGCGCCTGACAGCCACGTCCATGGACCGGGAAGAACCGGGGACGAGCCCACCGGTATCAATGAGCCAGAACTGGCGGCCGTTCCACTCGCAGTCCCCGAAGTGCCGGTCGCGGGTCGTACCGGC
>JBBIMQ010000139.1:0-7420 GCA_037444345.1 Gemmatimonadota bacterium
GCTCGATGACGACGGTCCGGAGGCCGTGCTCGTGGAGCCGGGGCACGACGTGCCGGTAGTTGTATGCCGACCCGATCAGTCCGGTCACCAGCACGACGGGGCGACCCGCACCTGACACGGTCACTCGCAGGGTCTCCGCGGGCGCCACGGCGATGTTCCGGATCGTAGCCGAGCCGGTATCGGCGGCGAGGGCGAGGGCGAGGGCGAGCGCCGGCATCAGGCTCCGCGGTGGGAGGTCGGGACTGCGGCCGGTTCGGGGCCGCCGGCCAGCAGCCACTGGGCCGCGGTGGTGACTCCCGAGACGAGGAACACCATCGCGGACCACACCAGCGCGAGCAGGTCGAGGCCCGTGGCCGCTGCCGGAAGGTACAGGAACACGAAGAAATCGCGCCGCCCGGCGTAGTCCAGGAGCCGGGTCGCCAGGCGCCGGAGCCCGCTCTCCCGGCCGGTCTTCTGGCCCCACCAGCGAATCGCCGTGACGCTCCCGCTCCCACCGCCCCGGGTGAGGAGGGCGGCATAGAGCGCGATCTGATAGACGACGTGGCTTCCCGCGCCGATCCCGGCGATCCACCCGGCCCCGGGCGTGGCCGCGTCGCGGAGCCCGAGGCCCACGGCCACGAAATAGCCGAGATTGATCAGGTCGTCCGCGACCTGATCGAGCCATTCGCCGAGGCGGGAGCGGAGGTATTTGAGGCGGGACAACTCGCCGTCGCATCCGTCCAGCACCGACTGAAGATTGAGGAGCACCGCCCCGGCCAGGAACCAGGGTTTCCCGCCCGCCAGGACCACCCCGATCGCCGCAAGCCCGAAGGCGGTGGCGACGAGCGTCAACTGGTTGGGCGTGATCTGCGTGCCCACGATCGCGCGGGTGATCGCGAGCGAGAGCCGCCGGTTCAGGAGCCGGGACACGATCCCATCGCTCGGCTTGAGGAGCGAGCGATACAACAGGCGTTCGGCCTCTCGCCGCCCGGTGGGGCCGGCTGCCGCGACGACGAACTCGCCCGGCTCGAGGGCGACGTGCTCCAGGTCCGCGCTTTCCCCCTCCCGGGCCAGCCGCCGCGGAAGGGCGGGGTGCCAGACCAGACCGGCGCGGGCGCGGAGCAGAGGCTGGTCCGCCGGCGGGGTTCCGGATCGCAGGGCGAGCGCCAGTCTCGGATCGGCTGGCGCCACCCCTGCCGGTGCGCCTTCCAGCCAGACCTCGGCGATCCCGGCGTCCTGGAGCGACAGGAGTTGCCGGAGCAGCACCGGCAGGCCGGCGAGCAGGGCGTCGGGCTCTCCCGCCGCGGGCCAGGTGAGAAGGGCGCGCCGGATCACAGAGCCCTCCGCCGGGCTCGTGTTTCCAGCCCGAGCAGTACCAGGAGGAGGAGGTTGAGGGGCAGGAGAGCGATGAGGAAGAAGAGCGGAACCGCCCCGGCCCACCAGAACGAGCCCGCGGCCGAGAGATAGGCCAGGCAGAGGTGAGTTCCGACGCCGAGAAAGCTCCAGGCCCGCATCCGGCGGCGATGCGCCGCGCGCCAGGCGGCCGGGTCCCTTGCCGGGGGAATGCGGAGCGCCGCGTGCTGGGCGCGGGTGTACCGCTCGTAGATCCACAGCATGGCCGCGTCGCGCCACCGGCCGGATTGCCAGGCGCGCCGCCGCTCGGCCGCCACCGCGTCCAGATTTTCCTCCCGTTCGGAATAGCCCCCGCCAGCGCGCGCGATATAGCGGGTCTTGGCATGGTCGAAGAGCGCCGCGTGGACCGCGATGCTTGCCGTGCCCGCCAGGCCGAGCAGCCAGTACCAGGGTGACTGGTAGACCACCGCCATGAGGTGCGAGGCGCCTGCGGCGACGGCGATCCCCACCACGTAGTCCACCAGTCCATCCAGGATCGCCCCGTAGGTGGAGGAGAGACCCCGGGCCCGCGCCAGTTGCCCGTCGGCGCAGTCCAGGACCACGTGGCAGAAAAGCAATCCTGCACCGGCGAGGCGCCAGCCCGGGGCCTCGGCCCCGAGCCAGAGCGCCAGCCCGGCGAGGAGACCGGCCACTCCGGCGAGCAGGGTCACCTGCGCCGGAGTGATGGGGGTGAGCAGAAAGAACCGCACCAGCCACGCGGCCACCGGCCGGTGGAGCCAGAGGTCCACCAGCTCCTCGGTCTCGACCGGTTTCCCCTGCATCGCCTCAGCTCGAGAACCGGCGGCGGGCGAGTGCGAGATCGTCGCTGCTGTCAATTTCGATCCAGTCGCCGGGCGCGACGGGCACGGCGCGAAACTCGACGCCCGCGTCTATCAGTTGCTGGAACGCAGCCTCGTAGAAGGCATCGCTGCGCCCGGACCGGACCAGACCCTCGAGGGCCTGCCACAGGCGCTCCAGCGCGGGGCCGCTCACCTTCTGAATTCCAATGGACTCCCCCTGGGCCGCTCGGGGGTCGAGCTCCTTGGAAAGCTGGCGGACCCGCCCGTCGGGGTCGAGCTGGACCTTCATCTCTTCGCCGCCCAGGGAGGCCTCGCGATCCACCAGGAGTGCGCACGCGGCCGGCTCGGCCAGGAGGCATACGAGCGCCTCGTCGCGGACCACCACGTCGCCATCACAGATCAGGAGACTCCCGGGCCGGAGATGGGGCCGCGCCACGAGGAGACTCACCGCGTTGTTGGTGGTGGCGTAGGCCGGGTTTTCCGCCAGGCGGAATTCGAATGGAAACCGGCGGCCCGCGAGGCGGGCCTGGAGCAGGTCCGCCAGGTGCCCGGCGACCAGGATCACCCGCCGGATCCCGGCGGTGGCGAGGCCGCTCAGCAGCCGGTCGAGAATCGTGCGACCCCCGACCTCGAGCAGGCACTTGGGGATCGTATCGGTGAGCGGGCGCAGGCGGGTGGCCGTCCCCGCCGCGAGGATCACCGCCTGCTGCATGAGGGACGAGCTACGCGCGGAGTGCCCTGGGCCGGCGATCGGCCTCGAGCCGTTCGATGCCGGTCAGTTCGGCCATGGCAGCGAGAAACCGGTCAATCGTCTCGAGGTCGAGGTGCCCCATGTTGGCCACCAGGAAACAATCGTGGCTGAGCGGGCCCTTGCCCCGGTAGACCAAGAACCCCCGCTCGCGCAGCCGGCCATAGAGCTGGTCGAAGGAGATGCCGGGGGGCAGATGCGCCACGGTGAGCGAGCTGCTCGACACCGCATCCTCGAACTTGAGCTTGAGCCCCAGCGCCTTGAGCCCGGTGCGCACCCGGTCGTTGAGCGCGCGGTAGCGCGCCCTGCGGGCCGGGACGCCACCCTCGTCCTCGAGCTCCTGCAGCGCCTCGTCCAGCGCCGCGATGGCGGGAACCGCCGGGGTGTACGGCGTCTGCCCGCTCTCGAGGGCGGAAGCCCGGTAGCGGGTGAGGTCCAGGTAGAGCGAGCGCGGCTTCACGTGAGCCGTCTCTTCCCACAATCCCGGTCTCACCAGGACGAAGGCCACCCCGGGCACGCCGTGCAGGCACTTGTTGGCCGAGCCGATCAGCACCGATGCCCGGACCCGAGCCGCGTCGAACTCCTCCGCGCCCAGACTCGACACCACATCCAGGAAGTACCGAATCCGGCGAGGCGCCAGCAGCCGGCCCACCTCGGCCACCGGGTTGAGCACGCCCACCGAGGTCTCGTGGTGGACCATGGCGACCGCCTTGATCCTGGGATCGCCATCCAGCAGCGCGACGATCTGCTCCAGCACGATCGGTTCGCCCCAGTCGTACCGCAGGTGGCTCACCGGCAGCTCCAGAGCCTCCGCGATCTGGGCGATCCGCTCGCCGAAAGCACCGTTGGACACGACGAGCAGCCGTTCTTCGGGGGCGAGGAAGGTGGCCAGCGCAGCCTCGGTGGCGGCGGTGGCGCTCCCCGCCACGACCAGCGCCTCGTAATCCGGGGCTCCGGCCACCCGCCTGATCCGGGCCCGAAGCCGATCGAGAAGCTCGACGAACGCCCGGTCCCGGTGCGCCAGATCGAATCGAGCCATCGCCAGCCGGACTCGAGGGGTCGTGTTCACGGGCCCGGGGCAGAGGAGCGCCAGCGGCTCGCTCGGCTCGGCCGCGCGGGCCTCCCGCGCCTCCGGCCGGGCCTGGCGCGCGATGGGACCAAACGAAACGTGTGATTTCATCACACCCCCGTCGAGGGTCGGAGACCGACTGGCGGCCGGACGAGGTGCGGATCGTAACCTGTCTCAAGCAGTTACGGCGACCCGCCGACTCGTGACACGGCGCGGGCAGAACTGGCCCTGCCGGGTAGAGCAACAAGCCAAGGGCATGAAGCGGGCCGGGGGGATTGGCAGGGAGACGGGGAATGGAGGGAGCGGGGCATTCCGGGTACCCGCTCCGTTCGTCAATCGTTCAATCCTGCCTGCTGCCGCAGAAACCGCTCGATTCGTTCCGCCCGCGCATCCCAGGTAAGTCCCCGGGCGGTCTGCCAGGCAGCGTCGCCCAGGCGCCGGGCGCGTTCCGGCTCGGCGAAGAGCCGCCGGAGCTCGCTGATGGCGGCGCGGGGATCGCCCGGGGCGACCAGCGCCGCGTTGACGCCGTCCTCCAGAAGCTCGGCCGTGTCTGGAGCACGGGGGGCAAGGATGGCGCGGCCCGCAGCCAGGTAGAGGAAGAGCTTGAGCGGAAGGACCGTATTCCCGTGCCGCTCGAGCGGCGCCAGGCTGGGCGGGATCACCAGCACGTCGGCCGCGTAGAGCCAGGGAGCGAGGTCGCCGAAGCGCTGCCAGGGTACCACCACGGTGTTCGACAAGGCCCGGGCGGCAGCCTCCACCGGTCCCTGGCCCTCCGAGCCCACCAGGACGAAGAGCCCTTCGGGGCAGTCCCGGGCCGCCGCCAGGAGGACGTCCAGCCCCTTGCCGCGGTTCATCCGGCCGGCATAGACGCAGATGGGCCGATCCCCCGGCAATCCCAGCCGGGCGCGGGCCTCGGCTCGGGACAGCCGGGGTTCGAGTCGCTCTGGGTCCCAGCCGTTATGCGCGACCAGCATCCGTTCCGGTGGTGCGCCGAGCCGGAGGAAGCTCTGCCGGGTGTGCTCCGAGTGAAAGATGCAGGCCACCAGGCGGGGATGTCGGAGCAGCGAGCGGAGCCAGGGGCGGAGTACCGGGAACTGATCGCCCCAGGGGCGGAAGTGCTCGTAGACCACGGGCCGGTCCCGGCGCAAGTGGGTGAAGACGGCCGGCAGATTCCGGGTGTAGACCAGATCGGCCTCGCGGCTGGCGGGATGGGCCGGGGCGCGGAGCGCGTGCGACCACTTGGCCGCCGGGCGGAAGGCGCGATAGCGATAGGCCAGGTGCCAGAGTGCGAAGCGGCCGCTTACCTGGTAGTACTTGAGCAGCGGGCCGGGATCGGCCGGAGCCGTTGCCGGTCCCGGAATGAGGAGCGCCATGCGGATCCCGCGGCGTGCCAGGGCCGAGGTCGTATTCACCACCTGCTCGGTATCGGCCCCCCGATCGGGCATCGGCGTGTCGTAGACGTAGGTGAGGCGCACGGCGTCAATCTAGCCGGGCGCCCGGTCCGTGAACGGGGAAGCGGGGCTGGAAGTCGGCGCGGGGGAGGGGGATGAGGCGGGGCGACCAGTGCGCCAGGCTGGATTCGGCCCTTGCCGCTTACCGGCGAGGAGCCCGCTGGGTATCGTTGGGCGCATGATCGAATCGCTCCCCACCCCCCAGACTGTCATCCTCGCGGCGGGATTCGGGTCGCGGCTGGTGGCGCCCTCGGGAGAAGCGGTGCCGAAGCCTCTCTGGCCGGTGGCCTCGCGGACCCTGCTCGAGCACGCCCTGGGCCAAGCGGAAGCGGCCGGCTGCCGGGAGGCGGTCGTGATCACCGGCAACGACGCGCCGCTGGTCGAGGCCCACCTGATGCGGGTGCAGACGACCCTCAGGTTGACGGCGTGTTTCAACCCCGATTTCCACCAGCCGAACGGGGTCTCGCTGCTCGCGGCGGAGAAGCACGTGACGGGCCCGTTCTTTCTCCAGATGGTGGATCACGTCTTCGCCCGGCCGGTGCTCTCCCTGCTGGCCGAGCCTGACGCGGCGCCGCGCGAGGGCCTGCGGCTCCTGGTGGACTACCGGCCGCCTCGCGGGCTCGATCTGGCCGATGCCACCAAGGTCCGGGCGGCGGAGGGGCGGGTCGTGGCCATCGGCAAGGAGGTGTGGGACCACAACGGGGTGGACGCCGGACTGTTCCGGCTGGACCCGCGGGTGTTCGACGCGCTGCGGGCGGTGGCGGCGGTCGAGCCTCCGTCGGTCACCCTGGCGATGCGGCAGCTCATCGCCGCCGGCCTGCTGTGGGCCGTGCCGCTTCCCGGGATTCCCTGGGCCGACGTGGACACCCCGGAGGACAGCCGCCAGGCCGAGGCGCTGCTCCGGGCCGGGGCGGTGCCGGGTGGGGTGGGGTGAGGCGGCTTCTCGTCGTCGCTCCGTACTTTCCGCCGATCGGTGTGGTGGGAGCCAAGCGCCCTCTGATGCTGGCCCGGCATCTGCCGAGCCATGGCTGGACGCCTGTGGTGCTGGCGGCCGATCCGGCCGGAGAGCCTAACGACCCATCGTTGCTCGAGGCGATGCCGCCCGAGCTGATCGTGCAGCGGGTCCTCCGGGCGCCGTTCCGCCGCCGGCGAGCCCACGGGCCTGCGGGGGTGACGCGGGGCCCGCGCCAATCGCTGCTGGGCTGGGATCCCGGCTATTTCACCCCCTTCGACCGTTACCTCTGGGGGGTGCCGGCTGCCATCCGCGCGGCCGACCGCCTGGCGGTGCGCTACGGGGTGTCGGCGGTGCAGGTCTGCGCCGATCCCTGGTCCGGGCTCCTGGTGGGGCTCGCGGTGGCGGGGCGGCGGCGGCTCCCCCTCATCCTGGATCTCCGGGATCCCTGGTCGCTCCAGGAAGCCAAGATGCGGCTCTCGCCGCCGCCCACCCGGGCGCTGATTCGCGCCACCGAGGCACGGGTGTTCCGGCGCGCCGCCCGGGTGGTGCTCGCCAGCGAGGCCGCACGCGACGCCTATCGCGACGCCTATCGAGGGCGCATCCCCGCCGAGCGGTTCGTCGCGATCCGGAATGCCTTCGACCCGGGACTGTTCGCGCCCGAAGCCGCCGGGCTGCCCGAGCGCTGGACCGTGCTTCACTTCGGCCACTTCCGCCGGCTGGTGCCCGCCGAGCCACTGCTGGAAGGGTTCGCGCGCTTCGTGGCGGGGGAGCGGCTGGCGCCCGAGACCTGCTGCCTGACACTGCTCGGCAGCATCCCCGCCCCGGCCCGGGAGCGAGCCCGGGCGCTCGGGCTCGATCCCTACCTCGAGATATGCCCGCCGGTCCCCTACCGGCAGAGCCTGGCCCGGCTCCGCGCCGCCCACGTGCTGGCGCTGGTGACCACCGAGGCGATGGCCCTCACGGTCCCGGCCAAGCTGTACGACTACTTCGCGGCCCGGCGGCCCGTCCTCGCCATCACCGACCAGC
>JBBIMQ010000140.1:0-7417 GCA_037444345.1 Gemmatimonadota bacterium
CTACCGCCCTACCGTCCTACTTTCCCCCATGCACTCCACCGCCGCGAAGGGCATCCGCAGCGCCCAGCTCGGCCTCCTGGTGAACGCCGGTCTCGTGGTGGTCAAGCTCGTGGCCGGCGTGCTCGGACATGCCTACGCGCTGGTCGCGGACGCGATCGAGTCGGGCGCGGATATCTTTTCGTCGGCCGTGGTCTGGGGCGGGCTGCGGATCGCTGCCCGCGAAGCCGACGAGGACTACCCCTTCGGCTACGGCAAGGCCGAGCCGCTCGCCGCGGCGGTCGTGGCGCTGCTGCTGCTCGGGGCGGCCGCCGGGATCTCGGTCGAAGCGGTCCGCGAGATCCGCACCCCGCACCACACGCCGGCCCCGTTCACCCTCGTGGTCCTGGTCCTGGTCGTCATCGTGAAAGAGTTGCTGTTCCGCCGGATGCTGGCCGTGAGCCGGGCCATCACCAGCACGGCGGTCAGGGCCGATGCCTGGCATCACCGGAGCGACGCGATCACCTCGGCGGCCGCCTTCGTCGGCATCAGCGTGGCCTTGATCGGAGGCCCAGGATGGGAAGCGGCCGACGACTGGGCCGCCCTCGTGGCGGCGGGAGTCATCGCGGTCAACGCTACCAACCTGCTCCGGCCCGCAGTGCACGACCTCATGGACCGAAGCCCCGGCGGCCAACTGCTCCAACGGATCAGCGAGGCCGCCCTCCGGACCAGCGGGGTCCAGGCCATCGAAAAACTCAAGGTGCGGAAGGTCGGCCTGACTTACTACGTGGACCTCCATGTCCAGGCCGACCCCGCCATGTCGCTCCACGATGCCCACATCCTGAGCGGCCGAGTCAAGACGGCCATCCGGGAGGCCGTCCCCGAGGTCGCGGGGGTCCTCATTCACATGGAGCCGCACGAGGTGTAACATTCCGTTGCAGGGCGGATCGTTTCGGAGTGGCGGTGGGGCTACTCGTAGTTGCCAACTCGTTGTGCGACAATCCGTTGAGTGACGGCACCTCGGTTGCTCCTCCGAGGCGGCGCGGGAAGAGACAGACCCCGGACCGGAGGCGCATCATGCGATCCCTCAAGCCGACCATCTGGACCACCGCTCTTGCAGCGCTGGCCGCGGCCTGCAGCGGCGACGGCGCCGGGCCCTCCCGGACCTCCCCGATCACCCTTCACGTCGCCACCCGGCCATCGGGCCCGGCTGCGCCCGCCACGCTCCTGGGGCAACCCGATACCCTGATCGCAGGGGGCGACACCCTGGTCTTCGACCGGGTGGAGCTCGTGCTCCGCGACATCCGATTCGACCGGGTGGAAGACGACCGTTGCGAGGAGGAGGAGGAGAGCGGCGGCCATGAGCCTGACGGGCTTGGGCCGCATCATGATGACGGGGAGAATCACGACGGCTGCGAGCACTTCCGCACCGGCCCTCTGCTGGTGGACCTCCCGTTGGGCCCGGGGGTGGACCGGGTCTTCAGCGTCGCCGTCGCGCCCGGCATCTATGACGAGGTCCGCTTCAAGGTCCACAAGCCTGATGGCGACGATCCCGACGACGCCCGGTTCCTGGCCCAGCACCCGGAGTTTGCCGGCGTGAGCATCCGGGTGGCGGGGAGCTATAACGGTGTCCCCTTCACCTTCTCGAGCGATCTGAGCGAAGAGCAGGAGCAGGACCTCGTTCCGCCGCTCGTGGTCGCCGATTCGACGACCAACGTGGACCTGACGCTCCGGGTGGACATCCATGCCTGGTTCGCTGACGGCGCGGGGGGCCTGGTGGATCCGGCCACGGCGAACCACGGTGGCCTCAACGAGCAGCTGGTCCGGGACAACATCCGCGACTCGTTTCGCGTGTTCCGCGACGGCGATCATGACGGCGAATGCGATGACGGCGACCATGGCGGGGATGGCCACCAGGGGTCCGACGATGACTAGCGACCGAGGAGGAGGCGACTGGGCACGCGAGACTGGGTGATCGCCGTGGTCCGGCTCTCCGACAGCTTCCGGACGACGATCGGCGACCTGGCCGGCGACTTAGGCGCCGAGCTGGCGGACTGGAGTCCCGAGTCGGGGGATGGTGCCCCCGCTGGCGCATCGCTGGTGCTCCTGCTGGCCGGCGGCGCGGAGAGCGCGGCGCTCGACCTGCTCGGCTCGATGCCGGCGCCGGAGCTCCCCCGGCTGGTGGTGGGGGCGGCCCCGGACCACCGGCTGGCCGCCGGCGCGCTCCAGCGGGGTGCGCGGGACTACTTCGCCCTGCCCGACGATCTCGGGCTCCTCCGGCGCTCGCTGGAGCGGGAGCGGCGCGAGGCCCGGGGCCGGGCCGAGGCGGAGCGCTTCGCCCGGGAGGAGCGAGAAGCCCAGGGCTTCGCTGCCATCGTGGGCCGGAGCGAGGCGCTCCGCCGTACCCTCGAGCAGGCCCGCCGGGTGGCCCAGCACCGCGACGTGACGGTGCTGATCGGCGGGGAGACGGGAACGGGCAAGGAACTCCTTGCGCGAGCGATCCATTACCACAGTCCGCGCGCCGCAGCGCCGTTCGTCGAGATCAACTGCGCCGCCATCCCGCCCAACCTGCTCGAAAGCGAGCTCTTCGGGCACGAGAAGGGCGCCTTCACCGGCGCGGTGGCGGCGAAGCCGGGACTCTTCGAGCTGGCGCACGGCGGCACGGTCTTCCTCGACGAGATCGGCCACCTGCCGCTCGAGCTCCAACCCAAGCTGCTCCGGGCTCTCGAGGGACGGGAGATTCGCCGGGTGGGCGGGCAGCAATCGCGCAAGGTGGACGTGCGAATGATCGGTGCTACGCACGTGGACCTCGGAGCGGCGGTGCGGCGCGGAGAGTTCCGCGAGGACCTGTTCTATCGGCTGAACGTGGTGCACCTGGTGCTGCCCCCGCTCCGGGAACGGGAGGGGGACATCGAGCTCCTCGCGGAAAGCTTTCTCCAGCGGCTCGCCCGCCAGTACGGCCTGCCGGTCCCGCCGCTCGATGCGGAGACGCGCGCGCGGCTCCGCGCCCATTCCTGGCCTGGCAACGTCCGCGAGCTGCGAAATGCCATGGAGCGGGCCCTGGTTCTCTCCCCTCCCGGTGTCCTGGTCCTCGAGCCGCTCTCCGCGGCTCCCCCGAAGGCCGCCGCGGGAGGCGGGCCCCTGCCGTTCCCCGCCACCCTGCGGTCCATCACGCTGGCGGCGGCGCGGGCGATGCTCGAGCTGGTGCAGGGGAACAAGAGCGAGGCCGCGCGGCGCCTCGGCATTTCCCGGCCGCGGCTGCAACGGATACTCGAAGGTGAAAGCGATGACGACCAGTAGAGGCTGCGAGGTCTCCTCAACGACGGAGTACGCCGATATGCGACTCGGTGGACGGTTGGCACTCTTGGCACTGCTCGCGGCGATCGCCGGCTGCGGCGATTCCACCGGCGACGGCAACGTCACCCGGCCGCCAGGACAGCTCAACTTCATCCGGCTCGCGCCCTCCGCGCCGGCGCTCTGCGACAGCAGCGTGAGCTTCTGGGCCGTCAAGAACGGGCCGAACGATGCCGAGGGAGCGCTGGAGTTTCCCGAGGACGGCGTGAACTGCGCCGGGAGCCGCGAGGACTTCGTGCGGCTCAAGATCAAGAAGGAAAGCCCGCTCCGCTATCCCGACGGCACGCCGTTCCAGGACCTCGACTCGGTGCTGGTCACGCTGACCTGGGTGGGGAGCGACACCATCATGTTTCACCTCGAGCCGACAGGCCTGGTGTTCGACCCCGCGCACCCCGCCGAGCTGAAGATCGAGTACGACCACACCAACGGGGATCTCGACGACGACGGCGACGTGGACAGCGACGACGCCCAGATCGAGCAGGTCATGGGCCTGTGGCGGCAGCCTACCCTGGCGGATCCGTTCACCCGGATCGGCTCGGTGAAGTTCGAGGACATTGATGAGATCGAGGCCAAGCTGAATGGGTTCAGCCGGTATGCGATTGCGTACTGAAGTTGGGGAGTCGGTTGGCCGGCGGCGGGGAGCTCGGGGAGGTTTGCCCTCCCCGATGCCGGAGCGCCGGCACCCGGGGTGATACGATGACCACGCCTTCGTCCGCGGCCGACGATCCCGCCCGCGAGCTTCGCCAGCTCGTCGAGGCAGGCCGGTTCCGGGAGGCCCTGGAAGCGCATCAGCGCGCCCAGGACCCCGCGGTCCGCGCGCGGCCGGAGGTGGAGCTGTTCGCGGCCACCGCGGCCACGCGGCTGGGGGCTCTCACCCTGGCCACCAGCCTCGCCGAGTCCGCTCTGCAGCGGTTCCGGGCTCGGGCGGACGGCGATGGCCGCATGCGGGCGGTCAACCTCCTGGGCGCCATCGCCTGGGAACATGGCCGGCTCGACGATGCCGAGCGGTGCTTCGGCGAGGCGCTGGAGCTGGCGCGCAGTCTGGACGACACCCTGATGGCGGCTCACGCCTCGAACAACCTGGCCTCGGTGGCGCACCTCCGGAATCGCTCCGAGCTCGCGCTGAGCCTGTATCGCTCGGCCCTCCTCGCCTACCAGCGCCTGGGGGACCGCCGGGGCACGGCGCAGACCTATCACAATCTGGGTCTGGTCTTCCGGCACATGGCGTATTGGAGCGATGCCGAAGCTGCGGCGCTGCAGGCGGTGCGGCACGCCGAGCAGGTCGGGGAGGGCTCGCTGCTCGCGCTGACCATCATGGGCCGGGCCGAGATCAGCCTCGATCGGGGAGAGCTGGATCTGGCCAGGCGGGAACTCGAGCGCGCCATCGAGCTGGCCCGGAACGCCAGGGACGAGGTGGGGCTCGCCGAAGCGGGCCGGCTCCAGGCCGCCCTTGCCTTGCGGGAGGGCCGCCTGAGAGACGCCTGGGAGCAGGCCCGAGCGGCGCGCGAGCAGGCGGCGTCCCTCGGCGTGCTCCAGATCCAGGCGGAGTGCCTTGCGATCGAGGCCCTGGCCCTCAAGCGGTCGGGGCGCGAGACCGAGGCCGCGGAGCGCCGGGCCGCGGCACTCGCCGGGTTCGGCCGGCTCGGCGCAGAAGAGTTGGCCGTGCGGTTCGAGAAGGAATGGGGCCTCTGAGCCGCCGGCCGGCCTGGCTCACCCCACCCACTCGAGAATCATCGCGACCTGGGCCGCCGTTTCCGGCGTCCGCGGATGCCGGCTCCGCTTTTCGACCCCGCCCCACCATCCGGCCAGCCGCTCCAACGCCGCCTCCCCGGTGAGCCCCTGGCGCACCAGGTGGCACCCCACCACCGTGCCGGTGCGACCCACGCCGCCCCAACAATGCAGGTACACCACTTCACCCGCGCCGAGCAAGGCGTCCAGGCGATCGAGGATCAGCGCCATGCCCTCCCGCGACGGGACCTGGAAGTCCCGCACCGGAAGGCGCTCGTAACGCACCGCCCGATCCAGTCGAGCCGCCTCCTCCAAGAGGAACGCCTCGTAGGGCTCGAGCTCCCCGGGCTCCGTGAGATCGAGGAAGCAGGTCACGCCGCATTCGAGATACCGCCGGAGCCGCTCCCGGGTGGACCGCTCGTCCCACGCCGCGGGATACTCGCCGGCCATCAGCCGGCCCGGCACCACCCAGTAGCAGTTGGCGTGGGGAAGCGGAGGAGTCACGACCAGTCAGGCGGGTTCCACAACGGCGGCCGTGCCGTAGCACAGGACTTCGGTGGTGCCGCGCAGGATCTCGTTGGCGTCGTAGCGGATCCCGAGCACGGCGTTCGCCCCCAACTCCTCCGCGTGCGCCAGCATGACCTGAAAGGCCTCTTCCCGCGCGTTCTCGCAGAGCCGGGTGAAGATCGTGATGTTCCCTCCCACCACGGTCTGCAGCGAGGCGCCGACGAACCCGAGGAGCGAACGGGAGCGGACCGTGATCCCCCGCACCAGACCGAGGCTCCGCACCACCCGGTAGCCGGGAAGATCGAAGGTGGTCGAGGTGAGGGCCGGATCGAGCGCCATCGAACCCGTTACCCTTCCGCTTCCTTCCCCAGTTCTTTCCGGCGTTCTTCCGCCACCTTGGCGGTCACCTCCGGGGGCGCCTCGGCATAACCCCGGAACTCCTGGCGAAAGGTGCCCCGCCCGTGGGTGATGGCGTGCAGCGTGGCCGCGTACTTGTACATCTCGGCCTCCGGCACGATCGCCTTGATCCGGGTCAGGCGCCCGTCGGTCTCCGTGCCCAGGATCTGGCCCCGCCGCGCCGAGAGATCGCCCATCACGTCACCCAGCAGCTCCCCTGGCACCCACACCGTCACGTCCAGCAGCGGCTCCAGCAGCACCGGCCGCGCCTTGGGGCTCACGTTCCGGAACGCCAGGATCCCCGCCATCTTGAACGACATCTCGTTCGAGTCCACGTCGTGATACGACCCGTCGTAGCACTCGGCCTGGAAGTCCACCACCGGGTAGCCCGCGATCGGCCCCCGTTGCGCCGCTTCCTGAATGCCCCGATCCACCGCCGGGATGAACTTCCCCGGGATCACCCCGCCCACAATGCTGTCCACGAACTTGTATCCGCTGCCGCGGGGAAGCGGCGAGAGCCGGATCCAGCAGTCGCCGTATTGACCCCGCCCGCCGGTCTGCTTCTTGTGCTTCCCCTGGCCTTCCGCCTTGCCCTTGATCGTTTCGCGATAGGCCACCTTGGGCCGCGCCAGCTCCGCGTGAACACCGTACTTCCGCTGGAGCCGGCCCAGGATGATCTCGAAGTGCTTTTCCCCCATCCCCCGGATCAGCGTCTGGCCGAGCTCGGAATTGTACTCGAAATGGAAGGTGGGATCCTCCTCGTGCAGCTTGTGCAGCGCGCTCGCCAGCTTGTCCTCCTCCCCTCGGTTCTTCACCACCACCGCCGAGGTGGCCAGGGGCTCGGGGAAAGGAATCGGCGGCAGCCGGACCGGCGCGTCCCGCCGGCAAAAGGTGTCGCCGGTGTGGGTATCCTTGAGCTTGGCCACCGACCCGATGTCGCCGGCATGGAGCTCCGCCACCTCGAACCGCTCCTTCCCCTGCTGCACGCACAGGTGATTCAACTTCTCCGCCACGTTGTGCTCGGCGTTCCAGACCTCGTCGCCGTTCTTGATCGTCCCGCTGTAGATCCGGAACAGCGTCACGTCGCCCACGTGCGGTTCCGAGATGGTCTTGAACACGCGCCCGAGCAGCGGAGCCTCCGCCGGCGGTTTGAGTTCGGCGGGCGAGGGGAACAGCTCCACCATCTCCGTCAGGAGGGCGCGCGTTCCGTACGTCAGCTCGCCGCTCCCGCAGAGCATCGGCACGATCTCGCCGGACAGCATCCCCTGCTTCAGGGCCCGCGTCAGGCAACTCCGCTCGATTTCCTCGCCCCCCAGGTATTGCTCCAGCAGCTCGTCGTCCGTCGAGGCGATCGCCTCCGTGAGCTGGGTCTCGTACTTCGCGAACCGGTCCCGGTACTCCTCCGGCATCGGGCCTTCCTCGTACTCGCCCGTCTTGGTCCCCTTCTTGTAGAAAT
>JBBIMQ010000141.1:0-7406 GCA_037444345.1 Gemmatimonadota bacterium
CCTGGGGCCGTGGCCCGAGCCGAATTGGATCCACCCGCCGCTCACCCATGCCGGAGGCCACCATGCACCCGAGTCGCACCGCAACGTTGCTTCTCGCCTTCCTCGTGGCTGCCGCCCAGCAGGCCCAGGCCCAACATGATCGCCCGCCGCGGGGGCTCCGCGAGGCCCGGCACTGGGGCCGGAATCAGCGCGACGGGTTCTGGCTCGCCATCGGCCTCGGTGCGGGCGCCGAGTCGTTCCGGGCCGACGACGGACTGGGATGGAGCGACGACAAGGGCGGCGCCGTGGGATACCTCAAGCTGGGCGGCACAGTGAGCCAGTCGCTCCTGCTCGGTGCCGAGGCCCAGGTCTGGACCGCACGCTACTACGGGCGCACCTACCTCGAGGACTACGACCGGACCCTGGGCAGCCTGATGGCGATCGCCCAGGTCTATCCCGGCGCGCGGGACGCCGTGTGGCTCAAGGGTGGGATCGGCTGGGCGCGCGACGAGCTCGACCTCTTCGGGCCTCCCACCCAGCCCACGGTGACGGGGCGCGATGGTGTGGCCTTCGATCTGGGGCTGGGGTACGATTTCCGGGTTGGGCGCAACGTATCGCTCACGCCGAGCCTCGATCTGGTCTGGCAGCGGTACGAGAGCCACGACGAGCGTCTCCTGAATTTCGCGATCGGGGTGACGTTTCACTAGGACGCGGCCGGCCGCGGCTCGGGCGCGCGACCTCGCCACCTCCAGCGGAGGCTTCTCTCCCTCGCCGAGCCTCCCCCCGTCGCCCTCCGGGAGCGCCCAGGCGCGGCGCGTGGAGTGGGCGGCTCGGGCCTTGCCTGCTCCCCGGTACTCCGGGTCCCCCCGGTGGTGCTCGCGCCCGCGGCGCGGTGTCGTTCCGTCGCAACACCCGAGTGATGCTCCCGAGGGGTAACCGCTGGCGGGTCCGGGAGATCGGCGCTAGCTTGAAGCCCCTTCGAGCGGCACGGCACGTGCCGGATCGACTTGTGGTCTTCTCCCCCCGGGGTCGTGACGCGGTCAGCCCTCCGCTGGTTCGGGTTCCTCCTGGTCGCACTCGCGGTTGTCCGCTGTGGCGGCAGCGATGGGGTGGTCACGCCCGAGGAAGGGCTGCCCGCGGCGCTGGCGGTGCTGGGGGGTGGCGCGCAGACGGGGACCGTGGGCCAGGCGCTGCCCGACACCCTCGTTGTCCGGGTCACCGACTCGCGCGATCGGCCAGTGCAGGCCACCCGGGTGCAGTTCCTCGTCCTCGCCGGCGGCGCCGGCGCTGACGTCATCCCGGACACCGCGCTCACCGATGCCGACGGCCAGGCCCGGGCCCGCTGGGTGCTGGGGACCTTGGCCGGTCCCCAGCGGGTCGAGGCCCGGGTCCTCGGCAGGGTCGCGGCGGGGACGCTCAAAGCCACCTTCGACGCCACGGCACGGCCCGACGTGCCTGACACCGTGACGGCGGTGAAGGGCCAGGATCAGACCGCCACGGTGGGTCAGGCGTTGCCCGACTCCCTGGTCGTGTTGGTCACGGACCGCTTCGGCAATCCCATCGCGGGGCAATCGGTGAGCTGGGCCGCGGTGGGCGGCGGTACGGTGAGCGCCACCACCACCTCGACCGGGGCTGACGGCCGCACCGGAGTCCGCCGTACGCTCGGGCCGGTCGCGGGCCCCCAGAGTGCCACGGCGACAGCCGCCGGGATCCCGGGGTCGCCCGTCGTGTTCAACCACACCGCGGTGGCCGGAGGAGCGGTCCGGCTGGTGAAGCTCACCCCCGATCCGATCACGGCGCCCGCCGGGCTGCCGGTAACCGTGACGGTCCAGGCGCAGGACGCCAACAACAACGGCGTTCCGGGCCGGAACGTGACCTGGGTGGTGAACACGGGCGGCGGCTCGGTGAACCCGGTCCTGAGCGTCACCGACGCCAGCGGCAACGCGTCCACCACCTGGACCCTCGGTGCGACCGCCGGCACCAACACGCTCACGGCCGCTTCCGCCGGTCTGCTGGTGCAGTTTACGGCGAACGGGACGGCCAACCAGCCGGTGGCCATGCAGGGCAACAGCCCCACCAGCCAGGCAGGCACCGCCGGACAGCCGGTGAGCCAGCCGCCCAGCGTCAAGATCGTGGACCAGAACGGCAACGGGGTCCAGGGCGTGACGGTGACGTTCACGGTGACGGCGGGTGGCGGCACGGTCTCGGACGGCACCAACACCGGCGCCAGCGCGAGCCTTGCCACGAACGCCCAGGGGGTTGCAACCCTCAGCTCCTGGACCCTCGGGACCGTGGCCGGGCCCAATACTGTGCAGGCCTCGGCCTCGGGCCAGGGCGGCCCCTTGAGCGGGAGTCCGGTGACCTTCAGCGCGGCCGGCAATCCGGGGCCCGCGGCGAAGCTCGCCTTCCAGCAGCAACCCACGAGCGCGGTGGCCGGGGCAGCGATCAGCCCCGCGGTCACGGTGCGCCTCGAGGACCAGTTCGGGAACCTGGTGAACTCGGCTGCACCGGTCGCGCTGTCGCTCGCCACTAATCCCGGTGGCGGAGTGTTGTCAGGCGGTGGCCCGCTGAACGCGGTGGCCGGGATCGCGACCTTTCCCGGCCTCTCGATCGACAAGGCAGGCACGGGCTACACCCTGCGGGCGAGCTCCGGCTCCCTGGCCCAGGCCACGAGTACCGCGTTCGATATCGCGCCGGGAGCCGCCACCCGGCTCGTGTTCACCACCCAGCCGAGCGCCGCCACGGCCGGCCAGCCGATCGCGCCGGCGGTGACGGTGGCGGCCCAGGATGCCTTCGGGAACACCGATCCCGGATTAACCGGCACCGTCACACTGGCGCTGGTGATGAACCCGGGCGGAGCGACCCTCTCCGGCGGGGGACCGGTCAACGCCGTGGCCGGGGTCGCCAGCTTCCCGACCCTGAGTGTTGACAGGGCCGGGAACGGCTACACCATCGGCGCGAGCGCGACCGGGCTCGCCCCGGCGACGAGCACGGCGTTCAACGTGGGCTCGGGCTCCCCCACCCAGCACCCCATACACACCCAGCCCACCCCCCCCCCCGCCGGAGCCCCGATCACCCCGGCGGTCCAGGTCGAAGTGCTGGACGCGCAAGGCAACCGGGTGACCGGCTCCACGGCGCCCATCACGCTCGCGCTCGGCAACAATCCCGGAGGCGCCACCCTCTCCGGGGGCGGGCCGGTGAACGCCGTGAGCGGAGTGGCCTCGTTCAACAGCCTCTCGCTCGATCGCACCGGCACCGGCTACACGCTGGTCGCCTCGAGTCCCAACCTTACCTCGGCGACCAGTGCCGCGTTCGACATCACGCCGGGCAGCGGCCTCACCCTGGTCTTCACCGGCCAGCCGAGCAACGCCACCGCTGGGACCCCGATCACGCCGGCCGTGGTGGTGACCGCCCAGGACGGGCTCGGCAATACGGTGACGTCTTTCACGGGGCAGGTGTCGCTGGCCCTTGGCAACAACCCCGGCGGCGGCACCCTGAGCGGGACGATCCAGACGGCCGCGGTGTCGGGCGTGGCGACGTTCTCCAACCTGACGATCGACAAGGCGGGTGCCGGCTACACCCTGGTGGCGAGTGCCACCGGCGCCACGCCGGGAACGAGCGCCGCCTTCAACGTGAGTCCCGCGGCCGCCTCGCAGTTGGTCTTCGTCACCCCACCGAGCAACACCGTCGCGGGCTCGCCGATCACGCCGCCGGTGCAAGTGGCCGTGCGGGACGCCTTCGGGAACACGGTGACCGCCGCCACGACCGCGATCACCGTTGCGCTGGGGGCCAATCCCGGCGGCGGCACCCTGAGTGGAACGCTCACCCGGAATGCGTCCGGCGGGGTGGCCACGTTCAGCGATCTCTCGATCAACGTGGCGGCGAGCGGTTACACCCTGACGGCGAACGGCGGGGGACTCCAGCCGGCCACCAGCCCGGCGTTCGACATCCAGGTGGGGAACGGCAACAAGCTGGCCTTCCTGGTCCAGCCCAGCAATGTCGTGGTGGGGGCGCCGATCGCGCCGGCCATTGAGGTGGCGGTGCAGGACGCGGCGGGCAACACGGTCACGACCTCGACCGACTCGATCCGGTTCACCCTCACCCCGACCTCTGGCGGGCTGGGCGGCACGGTTGGCGCCCGGGCCGTGAACGGGATCGCGACCTTCAACGATGTCCGGATCAGCCAGGCGGGCACGGGATACACCTTGACGGCCTTCGCCCCGGTCGCGGTGCCGGCGCTCATCAGCGCCACCAGCACGCCGTTCGACGTGACCGCCGCCCAGACCACGACGGCGATCACCAATCAGTCCGCGACCACCACCGTCGTGGGCGAGCCCTACACGGTGAGCTTCGCGGTGCAACCCGTGCCCCCGGCTACGGGAACGCCGACTGGCACGGTGACGGTGAGCGATGGCGCCGCCTCGTGCCAGGGTGCCCTCGCGGGCGGCGCCGGCTCGTGCCTGCTTACCTCGACGACCGCGGGCCCCAAGTCGCTGGTGGCCACCTACAGTGGGGACGCCAATTTCAACGGCAGTAGTTCTACCGGCGTGGCCCACACGGTCAACAAGGGGAACACGACGACCGTGATTCCCGCCGGGACGGGCGATGCGCCCGACCCCAGTGTCACCGGGGAACCGGTCACCGTGAGGTGGAATACGTCGGTGGTTTCGCCGGCCGAGGGGACCTTGACCGACAGCGTCACCGTGACGGTGTCGGGGGGCACGGAGAGCTGCAGCGCCCCAGTGGCTGCGCAGGCCTGCCAGGTCGCCCTGCTGGCCCGCGGCACCGGCACCCGAACCTTCACGGCCACCTACCGTGGCGACGCCAATTTCAACGGCAGTTTCGACACCGAAGGGCACCAGATCAATCGTGCCGCCACCACCACGACGATCAACGGCTTCACGCCAAGCTCGGTGGAGTTCGGTCAGGCGGTGACGGTCTCGTTCGCGGTGACGGCCAACCCGCCGGGCGGTGGAACCCCGTCGGGTACGGTGACCGTGACGGACAGCGCGGGGGCGAGTTGCTCGGCGCCGGCCACGACCGGCTTCTGTAGCCTCACGCCGAAGGCGGCCGGCCCCGACACGCTCACCGCGGTCTACCCGCAGGACGCGAACTATCTCGCGAGCAGCGCCACCGGCGTCGTGCTCACCGTGAATCCTGCGGCGACCACCACGACGATCACCGGCCACACACCGGATCCCTCGGTGTTGGGCCAGGGGATCGCGGTGGACGTCACGGTGAGCGCGCAGTTCGCGGTCCCCCTGGGGTCGGTGACGGTGAGCGACGGCACAGCGAGCTGCACGATCGCCAGCCTGGTGAACGGGAGCGGCACTTGCACCCTGACTCCCACCACCGCCGGGACCAAGACGCTGACCGCCACCTACACGCCGAGCAGCGGGAACTTCGCCGGCAGTAGCTCGACCCCGGTCACCCACACGGTGAACCCGGCTTCGCCGGTTGTCACCATCACGAGCCACACGCCCGACCCGTCAGTCACCGGGCAGGGTGTTACGGTGAACGTCAGCGTGGCCGGTAGCGGGGCAACGCCCACCGGGAGCGTCACGGTGAGCGCCGGGACGGACCAGTGCACCGTCGCCTCGCTCACCAACGGGGCGGGGGCCTGCACCCTTGTGCCGACCACCGCGGGTAGCAAGACGCTCCTGGCGAGCTACAGTGGCGACGCGAACTACTCCGCCGCGAGCTCGGCTCCGGTCGCGCACACGGTCAATCGCGCAGCCACCACGACGTCCATCACGGCGGATGCGACCGACCCGTCGTCGGTGGGTCAGAGCTACACCGTGAGCTACAGTGTTGCGGTGAACGCTCCCGGTGCCGGGACGCCGACCGGCAGCGTGACGGTGAGCGACGGGCAGGGTGGGAGCTGCACCGGCACGGTGGCTGGTGGGAGCTGCGCGCTCACCTCCAGCGTGGCGGGATCGCTCACCCTCACCGCGAGCTACGCCGGCGATGCCGACTTTGCCGGCAGCAGCTCTGCTGGCGAGCCGCACACGGTGAACCCGGCCGGCAGCGCTACCACGATCACCGCCCACACGCCGGATCCGAGCGTCGTGGGGCAGGTGGTCACCTTTGACGTGACGGTGGCGGGACCAGGCGCCACTCCGACCGGTACGGTCACGGTGTCCGACCGGACCCAGAGCTGTAACCTCACTCTGCGCGGCGGGGCCGGGTCCTGCGGGATCGCGTTTGCCACCGCCGGGTCGAAGTCGGTGGTGGCCACCTACAGTGGGGACGCCAATCACACCGGCAGCGGCTCGGCCCCGGTCACCCACACGGTGAACCCGGCCAGCACGGCGGTCTCGATCACAGGCCATTCGCCCGACCCGTCCGTGGTGGGACAGAGCTATACCGTGAGCTGGACCGTGAGCGCGGTTGCTCCCGGTGCCGGTACTCCGACCGGCACGGTTACCGTGAGCGATGGCACCGGGGCAGGCTGCGGCCCGGTGGCGGTAGGCGCGGGCTCCTGTGCCTTCGCCTCGACGAGCGCTGGAAGCAAGACGCTCACCGTGACCTATAGCGGCGATGCCAACTTCAGCGGGTCGAGCGACACGACGACTCACACGGTGAACGCTTTCGGGGCGCCGGCCTCGCTTCACTTCACCGTCCAGCCCAGCAACACCCAGGTCCTGGCCGTGATCACGCCGGCTGTGGAAGTGAGCATCCGCGACGCCTTCGGGAACTTGGTCACCAGCGCCACCGATCTCGTCCAGGTGCAGATCGGCAACGATCCCAATGCTGGCCTCTCGTCCCTGCTCGGCACCACCAGCGTGAACGCGAGCGGGGGAGTCGCGGTCTTCAGCGACCTCCGCATTGACCTCATCGGCAGCGGGTTCACCCTGACGGCCAGTGCGGCGGGGCTCGCCGGCGATACCAGCGCCCCGTTCGACATCACGCCGTAGGGTCGCCGTGCCGCCAGGACGTCCGCCAGGTTGCCTCCCGCTCTGCCGGCGGGAGGCCGGCGTTCGGCGGTACAACCGGGGGGTGCAGCGGCCGAGTCGTCGCGCGAGTCCCGGTATTGCCAGAGGGGCGCTGCCGGTCAACCGATCCGTGGGGGTCGAGAGATCGCTTGCACCGCTCGATGTTGTCGGTTGCGTTCGGCCCCGGCGCCTCTTAGTTTCTCCCCCGCGCCCTGGTGGTGGAATTGGTAGACACGCTATCTTGAGGGGGTAGTGCCGAAAGGCGTCGCGGTTCGAATCCGCGCCAGGGCATCATGACGCCAGCCACTGTAGCTCAGCGGTAGAGCACTCGATTCGTAATCGAGCGGTCGTCGGTTCAAGTCCGACCAGTGGCTCTCCGGCGCACGGTCGGGCCTGAGCCGGCGAGCAGTGCGAAGGGGCCTGAGGGGCTGACTGGAAGCTCCCTCGGCCCCTTGTTTGTTCCCTGCGGGTCCGGGGGCGAGAAGCCCAGCT
>JBBIMQ010000142.1:0-7328 GCA_037444345.1 Gemmatimonadota bacterium
CGAAACGCTGCCACTCGTCGCCCGGCATCCGGCCGAGCAGCGAGCCCTTGCCGTGCACCACCTCGTCGTGCGAGAACGGCAGCACGAAGTTCTCCGAGAAGGCGTAGAGCAGGCTGAAGGTGATGAGGTCGTGATGGTAGCTCCGGTGGACGGGGTCCTTGGCCATGTAGGCCAGGATGTCGTGCATCCACCCCATGTTCCATTTGAAGCCGAACCCGAGCCCGCCCAGATAGGTGGGCCGAGAGACCATGGGCCACGAGGTGGACTCCTCGGCGATCACCGTCACCCCGGGGTGATCGCCATGGACCCGCTCGTTGAGCAGCCGGAGGAACTCGATCGCCTCCAGGTTCTCCTTGCCGCCGTAACGGTTGGGGACCCAGGCGCCGGGTTCGCGGCCGTAGTCCAGATAGAGCATCGAGGCCACCGCATCCACCCGCAGGGCGTCAATGTGGTACTGCTCCAGCCAGAACAGGGCGTTGCCGATCAGAAAGTTCCGGACCTCCCGGCGGCCGTAGTTGAAGATGAAGGTGTCCCAGTGCGGGTGCAGGCCCTGGCGCGGGTCGGCGTGCTCGTAGAGGTGGGTACCATCGAAGTAGGCGAGCCCGTGTCCGTCGCGCGGAAAATGGGCCGGCACCCAGTCGAGGATCACGCCGATGCCGCGCTGGTGGAGCGTATCTACCAGAAACATGAAATCGTGAGGGTCGCCGAACCGGCTGGTCGGAGCGAAGTAGCCGATGGTCTGGTAGCCCCACGAGCCGTCGAACGGGTGCTCGCTGATGGGCAGCAACTCCACGTGGGTGAACCCGAGGTCCTGGACATAGTCGGCCAGCAGCGGCGCCACCTCACGATAGCTGAGCCAGCGGTTCCCCTCCTCCGGGACTCGGCGCCAGGAGCCGAGGTGCACCTCGTAGATCGAGATCGGGGAGCGGTAGAGCGGCTGCCTGGCGCGGCGGCTCATCCAGTCCGCATCGCCCCAGTGGTAGCCGCTCAGGTCGAAAACCTTGGATGCCGTCCGCGGGCGGATCTCCGCGGCGAAACCGTAGGGATCGGCCTTGTCGGCCTGGTACTGCCCGCCGCGGGCCTCGATCCGGTACTTGTAGAGGGTTCCCGGTCCGAGCCCCGGCACGAAGCGCTCCCAGACCCCGGCTTCGGGCCGGAGCACCATCGGGTGGCGTTCGGGATCCCAGTCGTTGAAGTCGCCGATGACCGAGACCCGCGACGCGTTCGGCGCCCACACCGCGAAGTGCACGCCCCGAACCCCGTCCAGTGTCACGCAATGGGCACCGAGCTTCTCCCAGTTGCGGTAATGCTGGCCTTCGGCCAGAAGGTGCAGGTCGAAGTCGGTGAGCAGGCTGGTGGTCACAGGCTGGTCGTCAATCGAGTCGCTCCGCTTGCGCCGGCAGGGCGCTTCGTGTTTCCCTAAGGTACACGCCCCCGGTTCCGGGGCGCGACCGGAACGGCAGCCCGCGTGCCGGATGGCGCGCCGGGAGGGTGCCGGGGCATCGAGGCATATAAGAGGTATTTAAGCGGCATAGAAGAGGATTGCGGGGACCCGCCGGCCCGGTGCAGGCGCAGGCTGGTAGCCGGTGGCGGGGGGGAAGGGGGGGTGACCAACGCCGAGGTGACGAGAAGGACACAGCGACATGCCGGAACTGGGTGCCTTGGCTCCGGAAACCGAGCGGCTGGTCAAGCTGATCGGCTCGGCGGACCTCGCGGTGGGCGTTGCGACCTACAACAACGCCGCCACGGTGGGCCCGATCGTGGCGGCGGCGGAGGCGGGGCTCCGCCGCTTCTTTCCGGGGGTCCGGAGCGCGATTCTCCACGCCGACGGCGGGTCGCGTGACGGCTCCACGGAGCGGGCGCTCCAGGCGGCGCGCGACGGGCTGTTGCTCCAGGCGCCCTTCCCCCTGGAATCCGGGGGGCCGGTGCCGGGCCTGGGGCCGGGAGGGTCGGGCCGCACCGCCGCCCTCCGCGTGCTGTTCGACCTCGCGCACCGGCTCGGGGTCCGGGGGCTGGCCGTGGTCGAGGCCGATGCGCTGGGTGTCTCGGGCGACTGGATCGGCCGCCTGCTCGGGCCAGTGTTCGAGGAGGAGGCGGACTTCGTCGCCCCGTACTACGTCCGGCACCCCTTCGTCGGCGCCATCACCGACAGCATCGTCTACCCCTTCACCCGGGCGCTCTATGGCCAGCGGGTGCGCTACCCCGTGGGCGGCGAATTCGCCTGTTCGGCGCGCCTGCTGGAGCGCGCTCTAGAGCGCGAGGTGTGGCACGGCGACCTCGCCCGTCTGGGGATGCTGGACCTCTGGATCGTGACCGAGGCGCTGTGCGGCGGGTTTCGCCTGGCCCAGGCCTTTCTTGGCGTCAAGGCGCAAGCCGGCGCCGAGCGCGCACCGGACCTGAGCGCCGTGCTGACCCGGGTGCTGGGGGCGCTCTTTTTCGAAGCCGAACGCAACGCGGCCGTCTGGCAGAAGGTCCGGGGCTCGGAACCGGTACCACTCCGGGGCGGGGGGGGACTGGAGCCGGGCGGGGCCGAGCCCGCAACGGTGGATGTCAGGCGCAACCTCGACGCCTTCCGCCTGGGCCAGAAGAACCTGCAGGAAGTCTGGGGAGTGGTGTTGCCTCCCCTCACCCTGCTCGAGCTCCGGAAGCTGGCGGCCCGGAGCGACGAGGAGTTCCGCTTTCCGGACCCGCTCTGGGTCCGGATCGTGTATGACTTCGCGCTGGCGCACCACCTCCTCGGCGCCTTCACCCCCCTCTATCTCGGCTGGCTCGGCTCGTTCGCCCTGGAGATGCGGGACGCGGGCCCCGAGGAAGCGGAGCGGCGGATCGAGGCGCTGTGCTTGCGATACGAATCCGAGAAGCCTTACTTGATCTCGCGGTGGCGGTGGCCGGATCGCTTCAGTCCGTGATCGGCCCGCCGGGCGGGGAAGGAGGAACCGATGTGGGACCGAGTCAATGATGCCCTTCGCGAATCGGTGGGCCGGGTCCTCACCACGCTGGCGAGCTTCCTTCCGGGCGTCGTGGCCCTGCTGGTCTCGGTGCTGGTGGCGGCGGGGCTGGGGTGGATTCTCGCTCGCCTGGCCGAGCGGGTGCTCCGCTGGTTCCGCTTCGATCAGCGGCTCGACCGGTGGGGGCTCGAGACCCTGGCGGAATGGTCGCCGTCCCGGAGTCCGACCCGGCTGGTGGCCAGGCTGGTGTACTGGTCGGTGATGCTGTTCGGGGCGCTGGTGGGGCTCGCCGCGCTCGATGCGACGCTGGTTTCCACCATGGCCGGCCGGCTCCTGACCTACCTGCCCAACGTCTTTGTCGCGGCACTGCTCGTCGCGGTGGGCGTGGTGCTGGCGCGGTTCCTGGCGCGGGGCGTCCTGATCGGCGCCGTCAACCTGCAGCTCCAGTCCGCCCGCCTCATCAGTCTGGGCGTCAAGTGGATGGTGCTGGTGCTGACCGCCGCCATGGCGCTCAACCACCTGAGCATCGGCGGGGATATCCTGAAGCTCGCCTTCGCCATTCTCTTCGGGGGCATCGTCCTGGCGCTGGCGCTGGCGGTGGGTCTGGGATCCAAGGACATGGTCAGCCGGACCTGGCAGCGCCAGGCGGAGCGCCAGGCGGACGAGACCGCCCGCACCCCGGCGCGCCATCTGTGAACCGCCGGGCCAGGGTGGCCGGCTCGGTACGAGGTGTCGGAACGAGGTCGAAGGATGGTACGGCTCGGGGACACGGGTCCGAAGCCCCTCGGGCTCGGCCGGCGAGGCGCCAGACCACGAGGAGCCGCGAAGGCGGAACTCGGCGAGAGAATGGGGCCCGGGCTTACCGCCGTCCCACGACCCGCCGGGGGCGAAGGCCGAAGCGCGCCATGCGGCGGTACAGGGTGCTCCGAGTAATGCCGAGGCGGGCCGCGGCCTCCGCCATGGTCCCCGAACTGTTGACCACTTCGGTCAGATGGGCGTCCTCCCGGTCAATCTGGGAGGGCGGGCCGGGTGGGTCCGCGGGAGACGCCGACGGTTCCGTGCCGAGTGCGGCGGCGCGGATCGCCTGGGGCAGGTCGGCGAGGCGCACCACCGTCCCGGTCACGGCGACCAGCCGGCGGATCACGTTCTGGAGTTCGCGGATATTCCCCGGCCAGGGGTAGGCGGCAAAGGCGTCGAACACCGCCGGCTCCACGGTGACCCCCGTGACGCCCTGTTCCCGTGCCGCGGCTTCGAAGAAGCGCCGCGCCAGCCGGCTCACATCCCCGGCCCGATCGCGGAGCGGCGGAAGCTCGATGGGGATCACGTTCAGCCGATAATACAGGTCGGCCCGGAGCGCGCCGCTCCGCAGCGAGGTCTGGATGTCGCGGTTGGTCGCTGCGATGACCCGGACATCCACCGGCCGGGGCTGCGCGCTGCCCACCCGCGTGATCTCGCCCTCCTGTAACGCCCGGAGCAGAGCGGCCTGGGCCGAAGGGGGAAGCTCGGCGATTTCGTCGAGGAAGATGGTCCCGCCGTCCGCCGCCTCGAACTTGCCGCTGGTCCCCTCCCGCCTGGCGCCGGTGAAGGCGCCACCCTCGTAGCCGAAGAGCTCGCTCTCGACGAGTTCCCGGGGCAGCGCGGCGCAGTTCACCGGCACGAACGGCCGGTCCCGGCGCGGGCTCGCGACGTGGATGGCCTGGGCGAAGACCTCCTTGCCGGTGCCGGATTCTCCGATCAGGAGGACGGGGAGATCGTTCTGCGCCGCCGCCAGCGCGGTCTCCCGCGCGCGGGTGAGGGCCGGGCTGTCGCCGCAGACGTCGTCGAAGGAGTAGCGGACCGACGGCGTCCTGCCGCTCCGCCGACCGGCGGAAAGGCTCCGCGCGGGCCGTTCGAGCAGCAAGCAGCCCCCGACCACCGTGTGCCCGTCGAACACCGGGTACCAGACGCCGCGCTGTGCCGGCCCCGGCCCGAGCGGCAAGGCGACTTCGCGCGGCGTGGCGTCGGCGGTCTCATCCACCAGCCCGGGCACCGCGGCGCGGAGCCCGGGATGATCCGGTTCCGAGCGGAGCGCGGGCGGCACCGCCGGTGAGGCGCAGAGCACCCGGCCCGCGCGGTCCACCGCGAGCGAGGGGTCGCCGGGGTACCGGATGGTGAGCTCGGTCAGGCGGCTCAGCGTGAGGTACCGGCGCTCGGTTTCCCGGGCGGCGAGGCTTCGCTCGATCGCGACCACCAAGGCCAGGGCCAGGTTCAGCGTGTGCGGGTGGGCGTACTCCCTGAAACCCGAAATATCGAGCACGCCGAGGATCCCGCCGGTCACCGGGTCACGGATCGGCACGGCCGCGCAATGCCACGGGTGCCACCGGGCGCAGAAGTGCTCCGCTCCGACGATGTGGGCCGGCTGGCCGGTCGCGAGCGCGGTGCCGGGACCATTGGTGCCCACCACCGGTTCGGCCCAGAGCCCGCCGGGCCGGAAGTTGATCTCCCCCAGCCCTTCGAGTGCTGGGGGATCGCCCTCGGCCGCGAGCATCCGCGCCTCGTGGTCAAACAGGGCCAGGATGTGGCCCACCCCGCTGAACGATCCCTGGTGCCGGATCACCGCCTGCCGTGCGTGCCCGAGCCAGTCGCTCCGTTCCGCGGCGGCGAGCAACTGACTCTCGTCCCATACCAGAGGCGCGGCCGGCATGTCAGGCGGGACGCTCGCCCACAAACAGCGCTCCCAGGACGCGCGCACCACGGGGCGAACCCCGCTCGGCGGCCGGTGCTCCTGGACGGCGGCAAGCCAGAGCCGTTCCAGCGAGCGCTGGGCCTTGCGGTCGGAGGGGATCTCAGGCTCGGGCATGGGGGCTCAGGTCGCGGCTCGTCTGGTCGCGCGTGTCACGACAAAGATGCGGCGCCGGCACGGCGCGGCAAGCAGCGCGGGACATTTGTCGCGTCCCGCGGGACAAGCGCCCGGGACAGGGAGTGCAGCCCGGGGCGCGGGGGAGCGCCGCGCGCTTGCCGGGAGCAGGCTCCAACTCGTTGCTCAAGCGAGACTTGGCCCGGAATTCCACGCCGAGAGGCGCGCCGGCCCGTCCCGTGCTCTCCGGAGCGGGGCGCCCGCCGGGTGCTGCAGGCAAGGAGGGGGCGGCCGCCGGCCCGCCCGAGCGGCAGACCCTCGCCAGCCCGCACGCCCTGACGACCACCGCACCCGACCACCGAAGGAGGTCACACCCATGGCCACGGCAACCCCCCCGCTCGCGGAAGCCCGGCTTCCCGCCAGGGCCGCCGGCTTCGCCCGGCGGCTCCCCATCCGCGCCCGGTACGACAACTGGATCGGCGGCGAGTACGTGGCGCCCGCCCGGGGCCAGTACTTCACCAACCCCACCCCCATCACAGGCCAGCCGCTCTGCGAAGTGGCGCGCTCGACCCACGAGGACGTGGACAAGGCGCTCGACGCAGCCCACGCGGCCGCGCTCTCCTGGAACACGACCAGCGCGACCTACCGGGCGAACCTCCTCAACCGGATCGCCGACCGGCTGGAGCAGCACCTCGAGGCCATGGCACTGATCGAGACCATTGACAACGGAAAGCCGATCCGCGAGACCCTGAACGCGGACCTCCCGCTCGCCGTGGATCACTTCCGCTACTTCGCAGGGGCGCTCCGGGCCCAGGAAGGGAGCCTCGCCGAGCTGGACCAGGACACCGTGGCCTACCACTTCCACGAACCGCTCGGTGTGGTGGGCCAGATCATTCCCTGGAACTTCCCGCTGCTCATGGCGGCGTGGAAGCTGGCCCCGGCGCTGGCCGCCGGCAACACCGTGGTGCTCAAGCCCGCCGAGCAGACCCCGGTTTCCATCATGGCCTTCATGGAGCTCGTGGCCGACATCCTGCCGAGCGGGGTGGTGAACGTGGTGCAGGGATTCGGGGTCGAGGCCGGGAAGCCGCTCGCCTCGAGCCCCCGGGTTGCCAAGGTCGCGTTTACCGGCGAGACGACCACCGGCCGGCTCATCATGCAGTACGCGGCCGAGAACCTGATCCCGGTGACCCTGGAACTGGGCGGCAAGTCGCCCAACATCTTTTTCGCCGACGTGATGGAGGCGGACGACGACTTCCTCGACAAGGCCCTCGAGGGGTTTGTCATGTTCGCCCTGAACCAGGGCGAGGTCTGCACCTGTCCCTCGCGGGCGCTGATCCAGGAGTCCATCTACGACCGGTTCCTGGAGCGCGCCGTGGCCCGGACCAGGGCCATCGTCGAGGGCGACCCGCTCGATCCCCGGACCATGATCGGAGCCCAGGCGTCCAACGATCAGCTGGAAAAGATCCTGAGCTACATCGAGATCGGCAAACAGGAGGGTGCCAGGATCCTCACCGGTGGCGCCCGCCGGCTCCATCCCGGCGAGC
>JBBIMQ010000143.1:0-7244 GCA_037444345.1 Gemmatimonadota bacterium
TTCACCTCCTCCATCACGTGGCGGCACGCCTCGAAGGCCGGCGCCCGATGCGCCGAGGCGGCGACGACCGCCACCGCGACCTCCCCGACAACGAGCGGCCCCAGGCGATGCACCAGGGCCAGCCGCACCGGCCACCGCGCCTCCGCCTCCGCCAGGATCCGCCGGGCTTCCGCCTCCGCCATCGGTTCATAGGCGGAGTACTCGAGCCGCACCACCGACCGCCCCTCGTGATGGGCCCGTACCACTCCCAGGAAGGAAGCGATCGCGCCGGACTCGGGGCCGCTCACCCGCGCGATCAGTGCCCCCAGCTCGATCGGCGCGCGTGTCAGGTGGCTCATCTCGTGTCACCCTCCGGCGAGCGGCGGCAGGAGAGCCAGCTCGTCGCCCTCGGAGACCGGGGCATCGAGGCGGGCATGGCTCCGGTTGAGCGCGGCGAGCGGCCGCTCAGGCAGCCGCTCGAGCTCTGGAACAAGCCCTCGGACATGGCGAACGACATCGGCCACCGTCGCCGGACCGGGGAGGTTGACCTCCAGCCGGTCTCGCCCGGCGAGGTCAGCATAGCTCGCGAAGAGTAAGACGTTGACCCGCAAGGCGATCTCCCGTGAGCGGTAAGCTAGCCCCGACGGAACGAAAAACAAAACGAGCCGGGGCCGCCTGCCCGGCTCGCAGAGCCACCGGCCCGGACCCGCTCAGGCGCTGGGAGCCGACGCCGAAGGGCCCTGCTCCTGCGGCTCCTCGGCGACCAGCGCACGCAACTCCTTGCTGGGCTTGAAGACAGGAACCGGGCGGGCCGCCACTTCCACCGGATCGCCAGTCCGGGGATTGCGCGCCATTCGGGTCTTGCGGCGCCGGATCTTGAACGTCCCGAACCCCCGTACCTCGATGTTGTGCTGATTCTTGAGGGCTTCCTTGACCGCCTCGAGGAAGGCGTCCACGACTCGCGCGCAGTCCTTCTTGGAGATCATGGGACCGGCAGTCCGGGCTATGGACTCGGTTACCCGCTCCACCAGATCGGCCTTGGTCATGGTCTCCCCCGAGGAGTCAGCCCGGAAAACCCCTTCCCAAGGGTCCGGGAACGCTTGAGACACTAGGGGCTTACGTGTTGACTGTCAAGGGGTTGTGGCACCGGACGGACTCCACCCGCCGATCAACTGTACGAACTCGTCGAAGTGGGGGTAGGCATCATGCGGCCCCGGCGAGGCCTCGGGATGATACTGGACGGCGAACACCGGAAGTTCTTTGTGGCGAAGGCCTTCGACCGTCCCGTCGTTGAGGTTGACGTGGGTGACTTCGAGCCCGGGAGCGCCCGGCACCGAGCCCGCCTCGCCTTCCACCGCGAAGCCATGGTTCTGGGACGTGATAAGTACTTGTCCGGTCCTGAGATCGCGAACCGGGTGATTGCCGCCCCGGTGTCCGTACGGAAGCTTGATCGTGCGGCCCCCCAGGGCGAGCCCGAGCAACTGGTGCCCGAGGCAGATCCCGAAGGTGGGAAGGCCAGTCTCCACCAGTTCCCGGACAGTACGGATGGCGTATTCCACGGCGGCTGGGTCGCCGGGTCCGTTGGAGAGGAAGAGGCCGTCGGGTTTGAGTCGCTTGACCTCCTCCGCGCTGGTGGTTGCGGGGACCACCGTGACGCGGCAGCCCCGGGAGGCCAGCATGCGGACGATGTTCCGCTTCATGCCGTAGTCGTACGCCACCACGTGGGGTCCCCGCACCCCTTCCTGGTAACTCGAGGCCACCGTTGCCTTGGAGGCCAGATCGAGCCCCACCATCGAGGGGGACTGCAGCAACTCCAGCGTGAGCTGGGGCGTCGGTTCGCGTCCTTCGGCGATCACCCCTCGCATGGCCCCGCGCTCCCGGATGTGCCGGGTGAGCCGCCGGGTGTCCACGTTCTGGATGCCGGTAATCCGGTGTGCGCCACCCCAGGCGTCGCGGTCGCGTGGGCCCCGCATGTTGGACGGCCGCGGGACCTGCTCCCGGACCACCACACCGCTCACCCGCGGAGCGGCCGACTCCATGTCCTCGGGATTGATCCCGTAGTTGCCGATCATCGGCGCGGTCATCACCACGATCTGGCCGAGGTAGCTCGGGTCGGTGAAGACCTCCTGATAGCCGCTCAGGTTGGTGGTGAACACCACCTCGCCGAAGCAGGGGGCTGAGGGGCGCGAGGTGGTTCCGGGGTACCAGGTACCGTCTTCGAGCAGGACGAAGGCCGGGCGCTCGCTCACCGGGCGGGTCGGGCGGTGGTGTCCCCGGCCGGCCTGGAGCCGGTGTCCGGCCGCACCGTCTCGATAGGGAGGCCGGCAGGCGCCGGTGCCGGCGCCTGCCCTTGCCGGATGCGCTGGAGCACCTCGCTCCCGCCGCCTCGCCCCGGCGAGACCAGCGAGATGAGGAGCGAGAGGAACAGGAAGATGCCGCCCAGGATCCAGGTCCCTTTGGTGAGAATGGTCACGGCCTGGCGCCCGCCGATCACGAGGTCGGTGGTCCCTCCCCCGAGCGAGGCGAGGCCGCCGCCCTGCCCCGCCTGGAGCAGCACCGCCACCGCGAGGAAGATCGCGACGATGATGAGCAGGATGATGAGCACGTAGTACATGCGAGCCCCGTGAGCGCGGCGGAAGTCTAACGGCAGGGCGCGGCCTGGGGTAGAGGTCGCGGCGACCGGGGGGTCGCGGGCTCGGCGGGCGGCGGCAGGCAGCCAAGCCTTTCCGGCCGTCGCGCCTCCCGGTTACGAGGCGAGGCCCACGATCTCGGCCCAGCCCTCCGGATCGAGGCTCGCCCCGCCGACCAGCACCCCGTCAATCTCCGGTTCGGCCAGCAGCGAGAGGGCGTTGCCCTGGTTCACGCTTCCGCCGTAGAGCACGGGCACAGGGGTGGACGCGCCCAGGCGCCCGAGCTCGGCCCGAATGGCGCGGTGCACGCTGGCCGCATCGGCCGGGGTTGCGTTCCGGCCCGTCCCGATGGCCCAGACCGGCTCGTAGGCGACCACGACCCGGCTCCACGCCTGGCCGGCGACCCCCTCGAGCCCGGCCCGCAGCTGCCGGAGGACCACCGCCTCGGTCTTGCCGGCCTCGCGCTCCTCCAGCGTCTCGCCCACACAGAGAAAGGCGACGTGGCCGGCGGCGAGGATGGCGCGGACCTTCTTCCCCGTCTGCTCATCGGTCTCGCCGAACAGGTGCCGGCGCTCGGAGTGGCCCACCAGCGCGCCGCGCGCTCCCGCGCCCGCCGCGATCGGGACCGACGTGGCCCCGGTGAACGCCCCCTTCGGCTCCCAGTGCACGTCCTGGGCCCCGATCCGGATATCGGGGCGCTGTCCCAGCGCCTGGGCCGCCGCTTCCAGCGAGGCGGCCGTCGGAAAGAACCACAGGGTCCGGCCCGTCACCGGCCGGGCCAGCGGCAGGAACCGGCGGGCGAACGCCCGGGTTTCCGCGGGCGGCAGGTGCATCTTCCAGTTGGCGGCGAAGAGCAGGGGCCTGTCAGGCATCGTCCAGGGCCGCCACGCCCGGAAGGACCTTCCCTTCCAGGAACTCGAGCGAGGCGCCTCCGCCGGTCGAGACGTGGCTCACCCTGTCCTCCAGGCCCGCCTGAGCCACCGCCGCCGCGGAGTCACCACCGCCTACCACCGTGACGGCTCCCCGACTCGTCGCCTCGGCCAGGGCCCGGGCCACGGCGAGGGTGCCGTGATCGAACGGCGGCGTCTCGAACACTCCCATCGGCCCGTTCCACAGCACGGTTCCGGCTGCGGCGATGTGCCGGGCATACTCCGCCTCCGTCGCCGGATCAATGTCGTACATGGCCCAGCCGGCAGGGATGGCGTCCCGGGGCACCACCCGCGTCGGGGCCTCCGGCGCCAGGCGCTCCGCGATCACGGCGCCCAGGGGCAGGACCAGCTTCGCCCCGGCCCGCGATAGGAGCCCGCGGGCGAGCTCGAGGCGGTCCGGTTCGACCAGCGAGGTTCCGGTCTCGAGACCCATCGCGCGGAAGAAGGTGCAGGCCATCGCCCCCCCCACCAGAATCCGATCCACCCGCGGCAGCAGGTTCTCGATGAGGTCTATTTTCCCCGAGACCTTGGCACCACCCAACACCGCCACGAAGGGCCGCCTGGGGTTCTGCAGCACTCCGCCCAGGTAGGCCAGCTCCTTTTCCATGAGCAGGCCCGTCACCGCCGGTTTCAAGAGCCGCGCCACGGCTTCGGTGCTCGCGTGGGCCCGGTGCGCCGAGCCGAAGGCATCGTTGACGTAGAAATCGCCCAGCGAGGCGAGGACCCGCGCCAGGCCTTCGTCATTCTTCTCCTCGCCGGGATGAAACCGGGTGTTTTCCACCATCGCCATCCCGCCCCGGGGGAGCCGCTTGGTGAGCGGGACGGCGTCCGGCGCGGCGGGATCCTCGATGAAGGTCACCGGCGCGCCAACCAGCCGCTCCAGCTCGGCGGCACAGGGGCGGAGCGAGTAGCGCGGGTCGGGGCCCTTGGGCCGGCCCAGGTGGGAAAGCAAAACCACCCGGGCACCCTTCTCCCGCAAGTACGCGATGGTGGGGAGCGAGGCGCGGATCCGAGTGTTGTCGGTCACCACGCCGTTTCGGATCGGACAGTTGAAATCCACCCGAACCAGCGCGCGGCGGCCCTCGATCGTCGCCGGATCGAGGGAGCGAAGGGAGCGTTTCCCGGATCGGTCCAGCATCCGGTCAGAGCCGCGACCCGATGTAGCGCAACAAGTCCACGCAGCGCGCCGAGTAGCCCATCTCGTTGTCGTACCAGCTCGAGACGTGGACCAGAGTCCCCTCGATGACCGTGGTGAGGGCGGCGTCCACCGTGCTCGAGGCCAGATTGCCGATGTAGTCGCAGGAGACCAGCGGCTCGTCGCTCACTTCGAGGATGCCTCGGAGCGCCCCGCTCCGCGCCGCCTCGCGGAACGCGGCGTTGACCTCCTCCGCCGTGGTGGTTCGCTGCACGGTGCAGGTGAGATCCACCACCGACACATTGGGCGTGGGGACCCGGAGCGACACGCCGTCAATCTTCCCCTTGAGCTCCGGGAGGACCAGCGAGGTGGCCCTGGCAGCGCCGGTCGTGGTGGGGATGATGGACAGGGCCGCGGCGCGGGCCCGGCGCAGGTCCCGGTGGGGGAGGTCCAGCACGTTCTGGTCGTTGGTGTACGAGTGGACCGTGGTCATGAACCCCTTTTCGAACCCGAACCGATCCAGGATCACCTTGACCATCGGGACCAGGCAATTGGTGGTGCAACTGGCGTTGGAAATCACGTGATGGGCCTCAGGGTCGTACTTCTCGTGATTGACCCCGTAGACGATCGTGATGTCTTCCTTCTTGGCGGGCGCCGAGATGATCACCTTGCGGGCGCCGGCCTCGAGGTGCTTGGCCGCCTTCTCCCGGTCGGTGAACAGGCCGGTGGACTCGAGCACCAGATCCACCCCGAGGTCCTTCCAGGGCAGGAGGCCGGGGTCCTTCTGGGAGAACACCTTGATGCAGTCGCCGTCCACCACGATGGCGTCGTCCCGGGTCTCGACCACGCCGGGGTAGCGGCCATGCACCGAGTCGTACCTGAACAGGTGGGCCAGCGTCCTCACGTCGGTGAGATCGTTCACGGCGACGAAGTCGAGGTCCTTGACGCCGAGGGCCTTCGCGGCCCGCACGACGTTCCGTCCGATGCGACCGAATCCGTTGATGGCGACGTTGATGGCCATTGCCCTGGAGGCTAGAAGGTGAGGGGATGAGGGATCACGGGGTGGGGCCGGCGCGCATCGGTCCCGGTGGCCGGCGCCCGGTGGCGGGCGTGCCCCCCCCCACCACGCGCCCCCTCCCACTCTCCCGGTACCGACCGACCTCCAGCCCCACCGGAACCGCCCGCGCAAAAGTAATGGCTTCCACGCCCGCCGCTCCAGCCCGAAGCAAGGCGTCGGCCGCGGCCGCCAGGGTGGCGCCGGTGGTGAACACGTCGTCCACCAGCACCAGGCGGAGTCCTCGGGTCGCGCGGCTCGCCTCGAACGCGCCGGCCACGTTGGCCGCCCGCTCCCCCGGCGCCAGGCGGGTCTGGGTCGCTGTCTCGCGCGTGCGCCGGAGGAGTTCGGGCCGGACGGTGCGGTGGCCCGGCGCGGCGAGTGCGCGGGCCAGCTGTTCCGCCTGGTTGTACCCGCGGAGCCGGACCCGGCGCCGCGAGAGCGGGACCGGGACCAGGACCTGGCCAGTGAGTTCCGCCAGGGCCGGGCGGAGCGCGGGGGCGAGGGCCTGGGCCAGTCGCCACCAGCCTTCATATTTGAGCAGGTGCACCGCCCGCCGGGCCCGGCGGTCCAGCCACACGGCGCTGCGGGCGCGCGCGAAGCCGCCCGGCCAGGCGGTGCAGAGGCGGCAGTCCTCGTTCCCGAAGGTCGGCTGGCCGCAGCGGTCGCACCGCGGCTCGGGGAGCCGGCTCCAGCTCGCCTGGCAGACCGGGCAGATCAGCGGGTCCCCGGCGCGGGGGCTGATCGGGTCGAGGCAGAGCAGGCATTCGGCGGGGAGCAGCCACTGCTCCGCCGCGGCCAGGGCCGCGCCCCACTCAGCGCAGCGCATGGTTCACCGCGGCCGCCATGATCTCCAGGGGGGGGTCCTCCTCCGGAAACCAGCGGCGGAATGCCGCCGCTCCCTGGGCCACCAGCATGTGGCGGCCGTCGGCGGCGCGCAGGCCGCATTCCCGCATCAGCCGCACCCAGGCGGTCTCGCCCCTGGCATACACCATATCGAAGGCGACTGCCGCATTCGGCGCCTCCTCCAGGGCGATCGGCAGGTGATCGCCGGGATTGAGGCCGAGCGGGGTGGCGTTGATGAGGACTTCGCACTCCGCTGCCGGGACCACCCGGAGTCCGAGCGCCACCGCCCAGAGCTCGAAGCTCTGGCGGCGGGCGGGGTCGCGGGAGCGCACCGCGATCGCCGCCCCGCAGGCCTGGGCCGCCGCCGCCGCGGCGCGGGCCCCACCCCCCGTGCCCGCGATCAGCCAGGCAGTGCGGGGGGCCTCGAGCCGGGCGAGCGCGTCGAGCACCCCGTCCACGTCGGTGTTGTCGCCCACGCTCTCGTCGCCATCCGCCCAAAACGTGTTGCAGGCCCCGAGCGTGAGGACCCGGCCACTGGGGCGGGCCACCGCCCTGGCGGCCACCTCCTTGTGCGGGACAGTGACGTTCCCCCCCCCCCCCCCCCCCCCCCACCCCCCCGCCCCCAACCCCCCACACGCCCGCCCCCGGCCCGCCGCCCCCCAGTACAGGCC
>JBBIMQ010000144.1:0-1920 GCA_037444345.1 Gemmatimonadota bacterium
CGGCTCCCTGATGGGGGCGGACCTCGAGCGGCTCCAGGCGGCCTGGAACGCCGCGCTCGATGGCGCCGAGGCCGTGGTGCTGGAGGATTACAACAAGGGCGTGCTGGCGCCCGACCTGGTCCGGGCCGCGATGGACGCCGCCCGCCGCCGCGGGATTCCCGTCGTGGTGGATCCGAAGTATCGCGGCTTCTTCCAGTACGCCGGGGCCACCGTGTTCAAGCCCAACCGGCAGGAGCTGGCCACAGCGCTCGGCGCCGCGGTGGACCTGGAGCGGAGCGGTGCCGCCGAGCTCCGGGAGATCGTGGCCCGGCTCGGGGTCGAGCATCTCCTGCTCACACTTCGCGAAGAGGGCATGCTCCTCGTCTCGACCAGCGGCGAGCCCGTGCGCCTGCCCGCGCTGAGGCGAGAGATTGCCGACATCTCCGGGGCCGGCGACACGGTGAGCGCCTGGGTGGCGGCGGGGCTCGCGGCCGGCGGCACCGTGATCGAAGCCGCGGTGATGGCGAACCTCGCAGCAGGCGTCGAGGTGGGGAAGCGAGGGGTCCGCACCGTCTCGCCGGCCGAGGTCCTGGCGCTCTGCGACCCGGACTGACGTACCCGGATGGCCCCGGGATCCCACCTCATCACCGCCGCGCCCCGGAGGAGAGACCGACCCCGCCAGGGTGGACCCCCGGGCAAGGGCCCTGGTGCGAAACACTCCGGCCGGAGTCCGCGCCCAGGGCAGCGGGACCGCTCCCGCGAAGCGCTGCGCCCTTGCTGCAACCCGCCACGCCGCTTAGACTTCCGGCCCCTGAAGCACAGGGCTTCGGGCGATTAGCTCAGCTGGTTAGAGCGCGCGCCTCACATGCGCTAGGTCGGGGGTTCAAGTCCCTCATCGCCCATGGGCTGTACCTGGCGCCCCGCCATCGCAAGGCCGATGGCGGGGCGTCGAGCTATTCTCCTCGGGCGAGGGTCGCCCCGCCCCGATCGTGGTGAACGCCTCGGCGGGCGAGACAATGGAAACCACTCGCCAGGCATCGAGGAGTTCCGCAGCAGCGGACCCGACATCGAGCGCGCAAAGGCTCGGTTCGCCGGCCGAGGCCCGGCTCCTGCCGGGGGGCGCAGCGTCGCGGGCGCCCCAGCACGACGGGGGCGCACCGCAGCGCGCCCCCGTCGTGCCGCGCTCCTGCTCCGCGAAACTACTTCTGCACCAGAATCAGATACTTCGACGGCGCCCAGAACTCCTCCGCCGAGGTGATGCGCAGCCTCCCGTACACCTTGCCGTCGCGGACCACGGCCGAATCCACGTACTGGAGCGGCTGGCGCGAGACCACCTTGTAGCCGGCCTCGGGATCGGGCAGCGCGATCTCGGTCTGCTGGGTCCGGTCAATGGCGTGGAACTGCGAGGGATCCAGGTTCCGGGCCGGGACGAGTTGCTTGCCGCCGAAGAAGAGGAACTTGCTTCCTTCCTTGGCGACCACGCCCTTGTCCAATAGCTCCCGTTCCGTGCCCGCGATGTAGTACACCGTGTTCCGATAGCGGGTGAGATCGGCCACGGTGTCGGCCAGGGCCTGGTTGGTGGCCGCCAGCCCCGCCGCCATCGCGCGGGTGGTGTCCAGCTCCTGGCTCAGCGTGGCGATCCGCACCTGCTGCGAATCAATGACCGCGCGCAGCTCCATCTCGGTGCGCATCGCGCTCTGCTGGAGCGAGTCAATCGAGGCCTTGTAGCTCTCGATCTGCGCCAGCAGGCGCTTGTTCTGGCCGGAGAGGGCCCGGGCCCGCGCGCTGCTCTGCTCCAGCCGCTGCTCGGTCTCGTTGAGCCGGGCGACCAGGGCCTGGACCCGCTCCAGCGCCGCCGCCCGGGCCGCGCGATCCCGCTCGGCGGGCGTGCCAGCGTCGCTCGTGGTCGCGCTGGTCACCAGCGCGGTGCGCGCCTTCGCC
>JBBIMQ010000144.1:1952-7211 GCA_037444345.1 Gemmatimonadota bacterium
GTTGATCGAGTTGACGAACTTGGAGGTCTCCAGCACCTCCGTGATGAGACTGTCCTTCTCCGCGGCCAGGGCCTGGGCATCGGCCAGGGCCTTCTCCAGTTTCGCCTTGCTGGTGCACCCCAGCGCCAGGAGCACGGGGACCAGCATCAGGGTACGACGCATCACAACCTCCACTGTTGGCTGGCGGCACCGGGCGCCCACACGCTCCGGCACCGCCGACGGGGACCCGCAACGACCGCCCGAATCCTAAACGCATGGTTTCTCGACGCCAGTGACAGCGCTCACACCATGGATGTCGAACTACTGGCGGCGAGATGTCAGTTGGATGACAATCGCGTGGCGGTTTTCCCGCGGCGGGCCGAGCCGCAGCGGGGGCTGCCGGGCCCTCAGCGACCCGCCCCAGCCCCCGCCCCTGCCCGAGCGCCGCCGGCACCGGGGACGGCCTGCTCCGCGATCGCCGGAGAGGCCTCGAGGTTGTAGCGCTCCGGATTGCTGCAGATCACCGCCGCGGCCAGGATCTTTGGCACGTACTCCCGGGTTTCGGGCGGTAGCTTCTTGATCCGGTAGAGATGCCAGAAGTCCCGCTTCTCCTTCTTGTAGCCGCCCGGCTCCTGCGCCACCTGGTGGAGGGCGCGCCGCACCCCGTTCTCCCCTCGGTTGTACGCCGCCATGGCCAGCATGAAGGCGTCCTCGCCGAACTCGGCCAGCAGGTTGGCAAGGTAGCGGGCGGCGGCCCGGCTCTGCTTCCGGACGTCCAGTCGCTCGTCCACCGTGCCGTCCACCCGAAGACCCAGGCTCCGGGCCGTGGTCGCCGTCATCTGCCACATCCCTCTCGCGCCGACGCCGCTCGCGGCCCTGGGGTTGAAGGCCGACTCGGTCCAGGCCACATAGGCCATGACCTCGGGCAGCTCGAGCCGCCGGAACTCTTCGGTGATGATCGGCCAGTACTGAACCTTCCGCCGATAGACGAGGCGGGTGGTGGGAAGCGCCTGCATCAGCTCGTTGATGTGATAGGCCAGTCGCTCCTTGAAGATCGGCGGCACCGCGTAGGTCGCGGCGTCGAACTGCCGCAGAATCCGCCGGATTTCCCGGTCCAGCTCGTCGCCCGACTCCGCCGCCTGCTCGGCCTTCGCCTTGTCGGCCCGGGCCAGATCCGCCAGGGTGCGCTCCGCGTTGGCGGTGGCCTCGAGCAGCCGGTGCTCCAGTTCCGCGAGCTCGAGCGAATCCTGGGTGGCCTCCATCTGTTCCTGGATGGCGCGAATCTGGGCGTCGAACCGCCCCTTGGCGTCGAGCAGCTCGTTGATCTTCTGCTGCTGGACGTAGATCACCGCCCCCATGATGAGGATCACCACGGCGGCCACCCCCGCCACGACGCCCACCACCCGCACCCATTTCCGCCGCGACGTGGCCCGCACCACCTCCGAGACCTGGTGCAGGGTCTCCGCCATCACCTCGATGGTCTTCCGCGAGCGCGTCCCGCCGGCCTTGGCCCGCTCCGCGGCCACCCGCTGCGCGGCCTGGGTCACCAGCGTGATCGCGGCCGTTTCCCGGGTCTTCCCCTGAAACGCCCGGGCGATCTCGGCCGCGTCCCGGCTGGCGTCATAGCTGCTGTCCACCGTGACCTCGACTTCGGCCTCGGGGCCCTCCGGGCCGAAGCGGATCCGGTCCCCGGTTCGGAGCGTGTGGTTGTGGAGGCGCTGGCCGTTGACCAGAAGACCGGTGGCCGATCCGGTGTCTATCACATGGTAGGCGCTGTCCTTGAACAGGATCGCCGCATGGTAATTGGCGACCCCCGCATCGCGGGCGGGGTCGAAGCGGACATCGCAGTCCCCCATGACCCCCACCCGCAGCGCTTTCTTCCCGCTTTCGAAGGCGGTCCCCTCGAGGCTGCCGCTCAGGAACTTCAGACGGATCACGCCGGGCCTCCTGCCGGATGCCGCGCGATGGAGCTTCGGTCCGAACGACAGAGGTTACGGAGGCTGAACCGGGTCCGCCAGTAGCTTCGCGGGTGGCACATGATTGGCGGCGCACCGCTGGGGCGAGGGCGCGCCCAGGACCGCTCGCCGCCTGCTCGGCGCCCGAGCCCCGGGGTCAACATCCGATGAATCATGCGGAAGGCAAGCCCCTGCGCCCCCCGGAGCAGGTTCGGCACCACACGGCCCAACCTCCCCACGCCTGTGGAGCTCGGTCGGCACGTGTGGGACCGACCCATCACTTCGGTGCTGGCGCGAGCCCGCGGCGCGGCGTAGTATCTCGCCGGCCCAAGCCCGTGCCACCCTGAGCCATGACCCTGCCTTCCCACCCCGGAGTTCCCGGCCCTCTCTCTTCGAGGATCTCGCTTATGCGCCGACTCGCCGCTTTTCCTCTCGTGCTCGCCGGACTCGCCCTCGCCGCCTGCCAGGAGGAACCGCTCGTGCCCGCACTGCACCGCGTGGCCCTGGCGCCCAGCCTGATCACCACGGGCGGCCCCTACTACACGGGGAGGCACGTGGTCTCCTTCAGCGGTACCTCGGAGCCCGCGGGATTCCGGACCTAGGTGGCGGCTCACGGCGGCCAGGTGGAGTGGTCCTCCCCGGGCGCTGGCCTCGCCGCGGTGAGCGGTCTGAGCGACGCCGACGCCAGCGCCCTCGGCGCCCAGCCCGGCATCCAGGCGGTGGACGCCGACGAGCTCATCGTCCTGGAGGCACCCCAGATCCTGGCCGACCAGGTCGAGGCGGTGGCCGATCAGGTGGAAAGCCCCACCAACCCGGCCGCCGCGTTCTTCTTCGCCCGCCAGTGGAACATGCGGCAGATCCAGGCCAACACCGCGTGGGCCGCCGGCCGGCTGGGCTCGCCGAACGTGAGCGTGTTCATCCTCGACAGCGGCATTGACCCGAGCCACCGCGACCTCCAGGGCCGGGTGGACGGGGCCCGCTCGGTGGACCTGCTGGGCACCTTTACCGTGAGGGGGGCTTCGTTCACGGAAAAGGATACCGTTGCCAAGTACTTCCCCGGCCGCCCGGCGTACACCGATCTCTTCTTCCACGGCACCCACGTCGGCGCCACGGTCAGCAGCAACGCCCTCGCCGCCGCAGGCGTGACCTCCCAGACCCGGCTCGTCGCCGTGAAGGTCTGCTCCTACCTCAATGTGTGCCCCTTCAGCTCGATCCTGAACGGCGTCCTCTACGCCGCCGACAACGGCGCCGACGTGGTCAACATGAGCCTGGGCGGCAACTTCAGCAAGGCGGGCAATGGCCGTTTCGTCGGGCTCATCAACAAGACCTTCAATTACGCCCGGAGCCGCGGCGTCACCATCGTGGTCTCGGCCGGCAACAGCGCGATTGACATGGACCACGACGGCAACGCCTACAAGACCTACTGCAGTACCCCAGCCACCGTGTGCGTGGCCGCGACCGGTCCCACCGCGCAGGGGGGAGTGAACGGGCCGTGGACCAACCCCGACGCGCCCGCCACCTATACCAACTTCGGTCGCTCGGCCATCAACGTCGCTGCTCCGGGCGGCAACGTGGATACGTTCGTCTGGGCCGCGTGCTCCCGCACCAGCCTGCTCATTCCCATCTGCCAGACCGGGACCTTCGTGGTCGGCGCCCAGGGGACCAGCATGGCTGCGCCCCACGTGAGCGGCGCCGCAGCACTCCTGGTCGAGGATCTCGGCCGGAACCCCGGATTGATCCGCAGCCGGCTCCAACAGACGGCCGACGATCCGGCGGGCAACGGGACCAGCCCCTTCTACGGGAAGGGCCGGGTGAACGCTGCCCGGGCCGCCGGGGTCATCTGAGAAGCGCAGGCGGGACGGACGGAGGGCTCGCTCGGAACGCCCGAGCGAGCCCTTCAGCTTTTTTTCTACCCTGAGAGCCCTTGGGCCGCCGGTTCCCCCGGGCGCGCTCCCAAACCCTGGGCCGGCGTCCGTACGACCGCCGCGGAAGATTCCACTCTTCCCGCCTGGCCAGCCTCCCCGGCGTTGCGCGCCAGCCCGGCGCCGCCACGGCTACCGTCGTACCCGGAGCAGCCGCTCCCACCACGGATGGCGCCAGCGGCCCATGGCGTGCCAGGCTTCCGCCGTCGTCACCTCGGGCTCGTCCCCGGTGTCCCCCAGCGGAACCCGAGCCAGGTAGCGGGCGATGATCCGGTGGCCGCGACTGAGATGGACCCCGATCACGAGCACCGCGACCACGTTCCCGCCCACCAGCGACCACCACGAGAGTCTAGCCTCTTTCACCCCTTCCACCAGGGCATAGGCCAGCCCCAGGAACATGAGCTCGAACATCGCGAACGCGATGAGCAGGGCGACGAGGAGCGCCGGCTGGCGGATGGCCTGGTGCACGAGCCCCACGATCACCAGCGCGAGCAGGACGAACAGCACGACATGAGCGGCCGTGTACGCCATGATGGCGATGAAATCGAGGCCCGGCTCCGCCGCGGGGTTCCCGTAGAGCAGGAGCTGGCCCAGGGCGTTGGGTGTCTGAAGCGGGCGGCCCGCGACGGCGCCGCGGAGGAGGAACCAGACCAGGACAGCCAGGGCGCCGAGCCCGCCCGCGTCGGCGGCCTCCCGAAGGAGCGAGTGGTGGTGGCGGATCATACGGCCTCCCGGACGGCGTGGCACCGGAACGGACTGCCGGCGGGGTTGGCCCCGGCGGGCGCCGGGGTGGAGCCCGCGGGAGGGAGCCCCTCGACTGGGCCGGTGCCCCCAGCCGCCGAGGGGTGCCTCGCGAAATTCCCTCGGAGACAGGGTGCGCGTCGGGCGATGAAGCCAGGCTGAATGCGGGATGAAGCGGGGGCAGCGAGTGGGCCCTGGTGGATTCGAACCACCGACCAACGGATTATGAGTCCGCCGCTCTGACCGACTGAGCTAAGGGCCCCGCGCGGAGGTGGCGCGACCCGGAATAGACATCGCCCCCGGACCCTACGTCAACTCGGGCCTCGTCACCTCCCGCTCCCGGCGCGGAGAGCCCTGGACGGCGACTCAGATCCGGCACTCCATCGGGTCGCACTTGGCCGCGTGGTCGAAGTGCATGGCTTCGTCCTCCCCCCCCAGCTCGAGTACCTGGGTGTCCTTGCTGCCGTAGCGGTACACCGTCACGCCTTTGAGCCCGAGTTCCCAGGCGCGGCGGTAGATCGCGGCGATCGCCTCCCGCAACCATTCGAGGCGCACCAGGCCGAGGATAGGCTCGCGCACGGCTTCGCGGATGCGCGCCCCCTCGGCGTGGACGGCGTAGAGCGCGAACAGAGAATCCCGGCGCGCCGCGGGCGCGAAGAGCG